>JAFDFT010000378.1 GCA_019309685.1 Deltaproteobacteria bacterium | reverse complement strand
TGCATCCGTCCTCATCAGCATATTTACTTTCCGGATCGTACACTCCCTGGTATACAGCCCTTCCCATGTGTTCTAAAAATCCACCGAAAATTCTAGGATCAACTTCTCCAATTTGGATTTTTGAATGCAAATGAATGGTTGTTTTTTCCATAGAATATAACCCACTACGCCATACAAATAACCCTTTGATTTTTTATGCCTTATTAAAAAATGTTCTTTTCTGACCTGTAAATACTTTTATGTTTCGATCTTTTAAAATTATATGAATAACAGCCAGCTAATTGCTCTTTCCATCCTTAAACCACTGGGGATGGGTCGGCCAGTAAGCATTTCCCCCAGCAATCTGCATTTCACGGTTATATCCGAGAACCTGCTTCCGCGTCGCGGTTATCCAGGTGTAATGCCACATCCAGGCATCCTCGTAATTATCATACAGAGCTTTTTCTACGTCATAGTAGATTTTTTTCCGTTTCTCAAAATTAAGCTCCCTGCGCGCGGCCTCCATCAGTTGGTTTGCCTTCTTGTTGTTGCTTCTGCCCATATTACCTTGGGCCTCAGGGTCATAGTAGCTGCTGAGAACGGCATCCGGATCTTTTATATATGTCGCGACAAAGACACCGACCTCATATTCCATATTCCGGTACTGGTCAGCCAGAGCTACCGAATCGAGTACTTTAACGTCCCAGTTTATGTTTACCCGTTTCAGCATAGCCTTAACAGCCTGGCTGAATCTGATGGATGCACTGATAGGTAATACCCCTCCTCTTAAAGTTACGCCTTTTGCATACCCGGCTTCTGCCAGTGTGGGCCCAGTGATCGTCTGGGAACAAACAGCTTGCCGGTCTACCGAATCCGCCGGCCGCTGCCGCTATCATGGCTTTTCGATCAATGGCATGGGAAATGGCTTTTCGAACACGGATATCCTTGCATGGACCTTCCTTGTGGTTAAATGTCAGGAAAATAGTAAAATTAGATGGTGTAATATAGACATTCAGGTTCGGATCGTCCTTTACCTGATTGTATTGAACCGGGTCAACGACCATGGAATCGATCTTACCGGCTTTAAGATTCGCCAGTTGAACGCTTGATTCAGGGATAACCATTGTAATTGTGCCGTCAAAGTAAGGCATATCCGGTTTCCCGATGCTTTTACCAAACCACCAGTTTGGATTTCTCTTCAGCTTTACATAGTTACCAGGCCTGTTTTCTTCAACCATATACGGTCCGGAACCAACGGCCCATTCATCCAGGCTGACTACGGTTTTTGCTGCTTCTTCCGCTTTTTTAACCTGTTTTTCCAGGGCGGCTATCTCCTTGGCAGGGCGGTTGGCCTCCTTGGCATCATAAAGCTGGTCTTCTAAAGATTCATATTTCGCAACAGCGGCATCGCCTTTCAACGCTTTTGTGGACATCATCCATCCCGGTACCATTGAAAGTTTATCAAGAAAAGAGGACCAAGTCTGTTTTAGGTGAAACCTGACCGTATAATTATCCACAACCTGAACGGATTTAATGGGTTTAATCCAGGCCCTGGACCAAGCACCATTAGCGGGATCCTTTATCCAATCAAACTGGTATTTTACTGATTTCGCGTTAAATGGCGATCCGTCATGAAACCTGATACCTTTTTTCAACTTAATCGTAACTGTCAGCGGACTAGTGTATTTCCAGGATTTTGCCAGCCAGGGTATGATGGGTCTGTATTGGCCGTCACTATAAGTCAGTCTATCATAAATTCCTTCGAGAATGGACCAATTATTCACGGGCCAATGGTTGGGGTTCATCAACCCCAAGTCCACTAGGCTTGCTGTACGAAAGTACCCCCCACGAACCGGCTTAGACGGATAGTAGGTTTCATCCCACTTCCACCAGTTGGGCTTGGGATTCTTTTGGGTCCAGACCCATTGATGGGTAGATTTCTGTTTGCTCTGGGCCCAAATTGTCGGGATTGAAATTGTCATGGCGACAATCAATCCCAGGGTAACACCTGAAATCAGTCTTTTTTTCTTCATACATTTACCAATCATATAAACCTCTTTTGTATTAAGCTGATATTTATAAATTTTTTAAAAACCATATGTAAAAGATGGAAAAACAGACTATTTAATATAACTATATATAGATCCTTATTTAAAAAAATCAATTGATTTGATTACTTTATGCTTTTTTCGCTTCCATTTTTTTAATGTCGTCCAGTATCTCATTATACCGCTGCTCATTAATGGGGTAAAAGTACAGCATCACAAGAGAGAGAATAAATATAAGCGCCGGAATTGGGCCAAGGAGCAGCCGTATACCGAACATGGCTTTAGCTGATTGCGCAACTTCCGGTACATAGTCTACAATAGAAAGAACCGCGCCCGTGATACCTAAAGCCACCGCCTGCCCGATTTTAAGGCCGAATGTCCAGATGCCATAAAATGATCCTTCCGTACGTTGGCCGTTAAGCAGGTAGTCGTATTCAATGGCATCCGGTACCATGGCATAGGGGAGCGCGTATGTAAATCCCATGCCGGTCCCGGCAAAGAACATCAGTGCCAGGGAAAAATTAACGTCATGAGTATGACCAAAGAAAAAAAGCACCATAATGGCTAGAGAAAAGACAAACATCCCCACGCCGTATGCTAGTTTTTTTCCGATTTTTTTTGAAACAGCAACACTGATGGGAATAAACACAATGGCAGTGACCAGAAGAATAAGCATGGCCCTGGTCGTCATGGGTTCATTGTTGTGAATGTATTTAAAATAATAAATGGCGATACTGCTGACAACCGTGAGCGCAGTGATATGCAGGGCGTATGTCAAAAGGATCAGCACGTAAGGTTTGTTCTTAAAAACTTTCAAATAGGTTTTGAAAAATTCAGTGTCAAGGGATTCCCGTACGGTGTCGGGTTCTTTGACGGTATAAAAAGTAGCAAGGGCCGTGATCATCATGATAAAGCCGAATAAGGTACCCATGACTGTAAATCCGATATTTTTATTGGGAAAGGCGCTTATCAAAGGAAGCGCCGCGCCCGCGCCGAGAAGGGTCCCAATCCCGGCAAAAACGAAACGGTACCCGTTTAACGAAGTGCGTTCATGGAAATCCTGAGTAAGTTCCGGTGTCAGGGAGTTATAGGGGATATTGACCAGGGTGTAAGCCGTGTTCAGAAGACAGAACGCAACCACTCCCCATAGAAACAGTTGCGACTGGCTTGACAGGTTAGGGTTGGTGAACATGATAATCATGGTGATGAAAAGGGGAAAGGAACCAAAAAAGATATAGGGCCTTCGCCTGCCCCACTTGCTGTTTGTCCTGTCCGAAACATAACCGACTACTGGATCTGTTACGGCGTCCCAGATCTTTCCGATCATGATAACAATACCGGCCAGACCGGCGGCAATGCCCACCGTGTCCGTAAGATAATTCAATAGTAAAAACGCCATAACAGTAAAAAATAAATTTCCGCCAAGATCGCACACGCCGTATCCGAGTTTAACTTTTAATGGAAGTTTGTTTTTCTGCATGAAGTTACTCCTTTGGTTTCATATGTGAATTTATAACCCATTGAAAAAACGTTGGAATTATATCCCAAAAGCATCCCTGAGCTTTAGGCCATGTTCGGCTTTTCCTTCAAGTTTGAGCTTTCCCTGCAAGAAAGCTGTCTCTATCCTCTTTTTGCCCAGCAAAATAGCGGCCCATGTACCCGCGGGCGCTTTGAGTACAAGCGCGGGGTTTTTGGGAAGTTCCCCTTCTTCAATCACTGCCTTACCTTTTTTAATAACCAGCCTGTAAAGAGTTTCTGCGGCACCTCCCTCAGCCAGAAGGTGGACGCCAATCTCAACCTCCCAGCCTTCGACAGCATCTGGTTTGAAATTTTGGGCCAGATTTTCTGTAAGGGATCTGGCCTGCATTGCATATGCCGCATCCTTTGCTCCCAGGCCGACCCGGGCCAATAAGCCTTTTTTAGGTGAATTTTTCCTTTTTTCCTGCCGTATCTTTTTTTTCGTGAAAAGCCTGGGAAAGCGGGAATCCATTTCCTCGAGATATACTTCCCTTCTAACACGGGATGATTTTGAGATGGCGAGAGCCAGTTTTAAAATCTCCCTGCCCTGATTGCCTGACAGTAATGGGTCGGAGGTACCTTTAACGGCATTAATGAAATTATGGGTTGATCCGGCGAATCCTTCGGCCCAGTCTGTCTTTACATCTGAATACCGTTTCCATTTTTTTCCATTAAACAGGCTCACTCCGGGTCCGCTGACAATGTTGCCCGTGCATCGGTGGATTATAATGATCCCCTTTGAACCCGTAATCTCAAACCACTCATCATTGGCGTAGTATTTAGAGTGAATGTTCATAT
>JAFDFT010000377.1 GCA_019309685.1 Deltaproteobacteria bacterium | reverse complement strand
GCACTGGTAAAACAATTTGAAAGGCTTTTTGAAATGGAAGGTGTGAATTTAAGATTTACAGACAGTGCGCTTTCTGCAATAGCCAGTGAAGCCTTAAAGAGAAAATCCGGTGCCAGAGGGCTCAGAGCGATTCTGGAGACTTCTATGCTCGATATTATGTATGAAATTCCTTCATCTGAAAATGTTAAGGAATGTGTAATTGGTGAAGATGTGGTGCTCAACAAAGAAGAGCCCATCTATTTATATGAACAAAAGAAAAAACAGGCATAAAAGAATAAACCCTTTGGCTTAATTTTTGCTATTGTTAGATTTTGCTATAATTTAAGTATAACTGAAACACAACATAAGGTTACTATGATAAATTTACCTAAAATTAAAAAAGAAGACGAATCAGATTCTTCCATATTATTCCTGCCGCTGCTGCCGCTCAGGGATATTGTTATCTTTCCTCATATGGTGGCACCGCTTTTTGTGGGCCGGGAAAAATCAGTCAATGCGCTTACGGACGCCATGAATAAGGACAAGTCCGTTTTTCTTGCCACGCAGATTAAAGCCGGAGTGGACAATCCGGGTGAAAAAGACATCAGCGGTATCGGCACCATTGGAAAGGTGCTTCAATTGCTAAGACTTCCGGACGGAACCGTCAAAGCGCTGGTAGAAGGCAGCTCCAGAGGAAAAATAACCCGTTTTATTTCGGAAAAATCCTTTTTTCAGGTAGAAGTAGCGCCCGTAATTGAACCAGAAATTGAACAGTCAAAGATCGTGGCCTTAAAAAGGGCCGTCATTGATGCGTTTGAACAATTCGCGAAACTGGATAAGAATATTTCTAAAGATCTGATCAGAAATGTTTCTGAAATTGAAAACCCGTCCCAACTGGCAGATACTGTTGCAGCTCACTTTTCCTTTAAAATTGAGGATAAACAACAGCTGCTGGAAACCATTTCCTCTGAAGAAAGGCTTTCAGCTCTCCTGAAATTAATAAAAATGGAAAGCGAAGTTTTTCAGATGGATCAGCGTATCAAAAGCCGTGTCAAAGACCAGATGGAAAAGACCCAGAAAAACTATTATCTCAATGAGCAGATGCGAGCCATTAAAAAGGAAATGGGTGGTGAAGACGACCACAGTGATGAGTTAAAGGACCTTGAAAAGCAGATAAAGAGAAAACGGATGTCAAAAGAGGCAGCAGGAAAAGCCAGACAGGAATTGCGCAAACTTAAAATGATGCCGCCTATGTCTGCTGAAGCTACAGTGGTTCGCAACTATATCGACTGGATGATTGCCCTGCCCTGGTTTGAAAGAAGCAAGGTGCAAAATGATCTCGAAGAAGCGGAAAAGATTCTAAACGAAGATCACTATGGGCTGGAAAAACCAAAAGAACGCATCATTGAATACCTTGCGGTTCAAACTCTGGTTAAAAAAGTCCGTGGCCCCATCCTCTGTTTGGTTGGACCTCCCGGAGTTGGGAAAACCTCTCTTGCCAAATCGGTTGCACGCGCCACCGGAAGAAAATATGTACGTCTTTCTCTTGGGGGTGTTCGGGATGAGGCGGAAATTCGAGGTCACAGGCGTACCTATATTGGCGCCATGCCTGGCAAGATCATTCAATCTCTTAAAAAAGCGGGTGTAAACAACCCGGTATTTTGTTTAGACGAAGTCGATAAAATGAGTATGGATTTTAGAGGCGATCCATCGGCTGCTTTGCTGGAAGTTCTTGATCCGGAACAGAATTTTGGCTTTAACGATCATTATCTTGATGTGGATTACGATCTGTCAGACATCCTCTTCATTACAACAGCCAATACTTTGCCGGACATTCCGCTCCCCTTGCAGGATAGAATGGAAATCATCCGTCTGCCAGGTTATACGGATTATGAAAAATACAATATTGCCAAGGAATTTCTTGTATCCAAACAGATCAAAACCAACGGTCTTAAAGAAGAAAATTTACAGATCACCAAAAACGCCATCTACGCGCTTATCCATCGATACACGAGAGAATCAGGTGTAAGAAACCTTGAGCGCGAGATTTCTTCTATCTGCCGAAAGGTAGCACGTAAAATAGCAAAGAAAAAAGGCCCGGATTTTTTCAAAATAACACCCAATAAACTTCAAAAGTTTCTTGGGCCGTCGCGCTTTAGAGAAAGCCAGATTGAAGAGAAAGATGAAATAGGTAATGTAACCGGCCTTGCGTGGACACAGGTGGGAGGAGAACTGCTTTCCGTGGAAACACTTGTCATGCCTGGCAAGGGCGAGCTTCTTATTACAGGTAAGCTTGGAGATGTCATGAAAGAATCAGCACAGGCGGCTGTTAGCTATGTCCGGTCCCGCGCTGAAAATTTGATGATCGAAAATAAGTTTTATAAAAAATATGACCTCCACATACATATTCCGGAAGGGGCGATCCCCAAGGATGGACCCTCGGCCGGTATTTCCATGTGTACATCGATTGTATCAGCGTTGACCAAACGGCCCGTTTACCGTGATTTGGCCATGACTGGAGAAATCACCTTAAGAGGCCGAGTGCTTCCCATTGGCGGATTAAAAGAAAAGATTTTAGCCGCCCACAGGGGTGGAATTAAGAAAATTGTTATTCCAAAAGAAAATGAGAAAGATTTAAAGGACATTCCCAAGGTGATATCAAAAGAGCTTGATATTATCCCTGTAGATCATATGGACGAAGTGCTGTCACATGCGTTGATACTCGGAAAAGGGGATACTCTGTTTAAAAAGCATGATATCCCTCTGGAGATACCATCATCGGATAAGATCGAGCATAGGAATTCAATCAACTAAGATTTTCATCTAAAGGGCTTGATTAAGCTTGACATTATTTAAATAAATTGTTAGCCATAGCGCTCTTTAGAATGCCAATTATGTGGGCGGGTAGCTCAGTTGGGAGAGCATCGGCCTTACAAGCCGAGGGTCACAGGTTCAAGCCCTGTTCCGCCTACCACATATTTCGGGGGTGTAGCTCAGTTTGGTTAGAGCGCTGGCCTGTCAAGCCAGAGGTCGCGAGTTCAAGTCTCGTCACTCCCGCCATTTTTTATTTTTAGCCTGTCAGATATTCTGGCAGGCTTTTTTTATTATGGCCTATTTTGTATACATCTTAGAAAGCCTCAAAGACGGAAGTTACTATACCGGCTCAACTCAGAATCTTTCCTCGAGGCTTGAACGGCACAATCAAGGTAGAAGCAAACATACGAAAAAGGGTATGCCTTGGGAAATAATTTATCATGAAGAATATCCTGACAGATCATCAGCCATAAAGAGGGAAATGGAGATCAAAAACCGTAAGAGTAGAAAATATATTGAATCTCTGGTTAGAGCGTCCCGTCAGACATGACGGGAAGGTCGCGAGTTCAAGTCTCGTCACTCCTGCCACTTTTTATTTTTAGCCTGTCAGTTATTCTGACAGGCTTTTTTGTTTTTACAACTTTGAAAGGTCTGGTGAATCTCTTTAATAATATTGCATATTGGTTAACACAATCATAACTTTTTACTACTAAAGCTAAATAGATAATTAATAGACATAATCGTAACTTTTGCTTGAGTGAG
>JAFDFT010000376.1 GCA_019309685.1 Deltaproteobacteria bacterium | reverse complement strand
CATTAAACTGATTGTAGGTAAGATCGGTTAAAGCAACGAAATATCCAATGCCTGCATTGTTGACCAAAATATCTATATGACCCAGTTCCGTGGTGACTGTATCATGAAGGCGCTTTATTTCTTTGTCTAATGATAAATCAGCGGAAATGGCTACACAGCGCTGCCCTGTTTTCTCAATTTCAACTTTTGCAGCGTTGAGGTTTTCAATTCCCCTGGCTGCAATGGCAACATCCGCGCCGGACCTGGCAAAAGTAAGAGCAATCTCCCGTCCGATTCCCTTGGAACCTCCTGTAACAAGTGCTATCTTTCCTTTTAACGAAAAATTATTTTCAGTCATAACATTGATATTAAATATCCCTTTGAGTCAATATTGAGTTCTTTATTTTAAGGTAAAGTTAGTGTTTTTAGTTAATACATTAACAATACGCACATTTTTAGAAGGTGCAAGTTTATTTTTCAACAATAAATTCATTGCGTATATGATAGAATGATTTTATCTGTTCGGGTAATTTTAGGTTAAGTCTATTTTCAGCATTGGTAGTTAGTGTCCGTCCAGAAATTTGATATTTTGTCCGAGTTCAAGGAAGGCGATCCGCCAAAGTTCGGTGGCGGATTAAAATTTGAGCCTGTTGAAGCATAGCGAAGATCCCGCTCATCGGGGACAAAGAAATCTGGCAAAATAGCAATTTATGGATGGACACTAGTTAAGTCAAGAGTTGCAAGTTCAACAAGATTCTATATTAAGCCAAATCAAAATACGAAAGAAACATAGAAGACTGTGTTTAGAAATACCAACTTATTTGTCTACTAGAACAGTATATACTTAGAAATGATGAGTAATATCGAGGTGTAACGTAAATTAGCGCCTCAGGGAAAAGGAAAAGCCGCCGTTAGCCAACGCAATGTTTATAAAAAGCAATGAGCATCGACAAAGTTTCTCGCAGGCGACCTTATTGTTTGATTGCGCAGTTATTTGACATTGGATAAGTTCAATTTCGGGTAAAGCTTTTTAGCACATTCAGGGCAAATACCATGGCTAAATTCTGCTTCAGAATGGTCTCGGATATATGATTCAATTTGGTTCCAATAACCTTTATCATCCCGTATTTTTTTGCATGAGGCGCAAATGGGCAAGAATCCTTTCAAGGTGTTAATTTTTGAGAAAGCGCCCTTAAGTTCAAAGATAAGTTTTTCCCTCTCTTCTTCTATTTTCTTTTGTTCAGTGATATCTGTCATTACCATCAGATGTGCGTTCATATTCTCAATGGGAAAGGGAATTAAGGTTATACTGCCATAAAAGAATGTACTATCTTTTCGTATAAATTGAATCTCTAAACCAGGAATGAAGCCGCTGATTTCTAATTGTTTCAGAACCATGTCACGATCTTCAGTTTGTTTATATAACTCATTCAATTTTATTTGATTGAGTTCAGCCTTTTGATAACCCGTCATTCGCAACAAAGCATCATTAGCCTGTAAGGCGCGACCATCTGATGTGCCTATACCTATACCTAATGGGATGTTTTCAAAAAGAGTTTGGTAGCGGCTTTCCGATTGCCGCAGCGCCTCTACAACCCCCTCGTATTGGAGTTTTTCCTCCTCCAGCGCTTCGACTCTTTTTTTTAATTCTTCATATGTTGGTTTTTTCTTCATAATGCCCTTTTCAAGAAATGACTGTATGCCTACCTTATAAGGCTATGCACGGATATCGGATTCCTAAGATTTCTATTTTACATTAAGCAGTATTTATACTTTATTTATCTGCGTTGAAAAGTTAGAAATTAAAGTGTTTCGAAGTTTCGAAATTATGGTTAACAGATTTATCAAATTTAATTTTAGGCAGCGATTGTTACAAGCATACTAATTTAAAAACAAACCACAATATGTGGCTGAGTCGGCCGCTTTTTTAAAAACCTTTCAGGCGGTGTATCTCCAGCCTTGTTGGACATGTGCAGTAGTGTCCGGTACCTAATTGAGTTCTGTAGGCGCATTTCATTCTATCAAGATCATCCACGCTTTCATGAATAATCCAGCTTCCAATTTTACCAAGAAAATTACCACAGGGCTTCCAGTCCGATTTCAGGCAGAGGAAATCTGAATTACAGAGAGTGGTTTGCTGGAGAATATTGTTAGAAACAAGAGCTTTCATCTCAGTCACACGGGTGATTTGATATTTTGTATTTTTTATTGAATATTTAAATTCATTTACCCTTATCTTTTTTTTAATATTACATTTTGAAAATAAATAAAAGACTGAAAAAATACTTATAGTATACGTATTAAATATACGTAAAAAAGATTTTTAACTGAAAAATTTATTAAGAAGGTTCGCAAGTACCAATTCTTGATATTTGAAAAAGATATGAAGCATAGCTGTAACTTGCTATAAAAATGGGTAATTTAATGCTAGCTTTTATGAATTGGATATAAGGTAGGACCTCATATTCACTTTTTTGTTTTTTATTCCAATTTTATTTCTGATATTACTTCGGTAGGATTCTACGGTTCTCACAGAAATATTATGTAGTTCGGCTATTTCTTTGTTTGTTTTTCCATGTTTAATAAGATTCGTAATCTTTATTTCAGATGGCGTGAGTGTTAAATGTGTATTTACTTTATCAGCAACAAAGTCTGAGGTTATTTTAATCATATTTTTCCCAATAATTTCTAGAAAGGTTCTCTGGGCTGTATTTAATTTTGTTTTTTTCAATTCTTCTAGATTTGGGAAAATAAGTTCATCAATATTAAAGGATATTTTATTTTCTAGTTCTTTCACATCCGTATTTTGGCTTTTAACCAGAACCCTTAATGCCGTATTAACCTCTTCAAGTTCCATAGTCCGCTCCTGGACTTTTCTTTCAAGTTCATTTTTAGTTTCTTCCAGCGCTGTCTCGGCTTGCTTCTGAGCATTAATGTCTGTCAAAAAACATAATGTCGCGGGTCTGTCTTCCCATAATATCGATACTACATTAAGCTCTACCCACCTGGTATTTCCATCTTTTTTAAGAAGCCTAAAGGGATAGTTAGTTGGGGGTTCTTCACCTCTAAGCCGTCTTTCATAACGATCTTTCACCATCTCTCGGTCTTCAGGGTGGATAAAGTTTGCAAAGGGTGCGGAGACAAATTCTTCTTTTGAATAGCCAAACAGGTCTAATGCTTTGGGATTCGGAGACTTGAAAACTCCATCTTGAACCACGTAGATACCTATATTAGCTTTTTTAAAAAGTATTCGGTATTTTTCCTCACTTTCCTTCAGCGCATCCTCCGCCTGTTTGCGTTCGGTTATATCCCGAAATACACCCATGATCCTGTATTTTCCGTCTATTTTCAGTATAGATGCATTCGTATCCATATATATTATTGTTCCATCCTTCTTTAAAAATGGAATATCTTTCGCAAGACTTTTATCTCCTCTTGCTAGGGCTGCAAATTCGGATAGGATATTTTCTCATGATTCCTTGGGGTGGAGGTCAATCACCCCCATTTGTGTCAATTCATCTTCTGCATAGCCCAGTAACTTGCAAATTGCGGTGTTAACATATATGAACTTTCTGGTTTCCGGAT
>JAFDFT010000375.1 GCA_019309685.1 Deltaproteobacteria bacterium | reverse complement strand
TTTAACCCCTTGATCTTCAGTATATCAGCGGCACTATAGTTGACAAGGCCAATCCCCAGGGTTTTATTCTTTGCATCACGAACTTCAACAGCAGTGCCCACATGAAAATCATCTTTCACATCAACAATACCTATTGGAAGCAGGCTCTTGCCTTTTGTTAAAATGGCGCTGGCAGCTCCTTTATCAATAATAACCGCGCCCTTTGGCTTTGACGAAAACGCCAACCAGCATTTTCGGCTTGCCAGTTTTTCTTTTACAGGAGTGAAAAACGTTCCTTTCCCTTTGCCGGCAAAAAAGTTCAAAAGAACATTGGCACTTTCCCCTTTTGCGATAAGCATTGGGATGCCGGCTGTTGTTACTTTTTTCGCGGCCTTGATTTTGCTAAGCATCCCTCCTGTGCCCAAAGGACCCGGAATACTTCCTGCGATCTTTTCGTGGTGTTTATTGATAACAGATACTGTCGGAATAAGCTCCGCATCCGTGCTTGTTCGAGGATCTTTGGTATAGAGACCTTCGATGTCTGATAAATTAATTAAAAGGTCCGCATCCATCAGCAATGTTATCATTGCGGCGAGATTGTCATTATCCCCGACTTCGATTTCTTCCACAGCAACCGTATCGTTCTCATTAACAATAGGAACAATTTCCCAGGAGAGTAACGTATATATCGTGTTACGGGCATTTAAGTAGCGCTTCCGGTTGGAAAAATCATCACTGGTTAGTAGAATTTGAGCAACATTTTTTCTAAAGCGCCCGAATGCCTTTTCATATTCCATCATCAGGCCCGCTTGACCCACTGCCGCAACAGCCTGTCGTTTTGGGATGTCGACCGGTCTGCTGGAAAGTCCGATCTTTTTCACACCAGAAGCCATGGCACCTGAGGTTACCAGAATGATTTCCATGCCAGTATCGATAAGTTGGCATATTTGCCTGCTAATGGACTTAATGGCCTTTAAATTGAGTCCGTCATCTTTAGTAAGAACACCACTTCCGATTTTTATAACAGCCCTCTTAACCGTGTTCTTTTGTATGTGTTTATTATGCTTCATTTATTCTGCCAAGCTCAGTTTCTATCCGACCCACTAAACGGTCAACTCCCTCGGCTGTTGCCGCGGAAATACATTCTATTTTTTTATTTTTTAAAGCATGTTGAAATGTTTTCGCTTTTTGGCCGGTATCCGGCAAATCCAGTTTATTTAAAACAATAATTTGCGGTTTTTCAACCAGGCTTTTATCATATGCTTTCAATTCTTTATTTATAGCCTGATATCCTTCCAGTGGTTTGTCAATATCAATCGTTGAAGTATCGATCAGATGAATTAAAATACGGGTTCTTTCAATATGCTTTAAAAATTGGATGCCAAGCCCGGTCCCTTTATGCGCACCATCAATCAAGCCCGGGATATCAGCCACAACAAAAGGCTCACCATAAGATGTCTGTGCCACGCCCAGATTGGGCGTTAGTGTTGTAAATGGATAGCTGCCGACTTTTGGCCTTGCTGAAGTAAATGTACGGATAAGGGTTGATTTGCCTGCATTGGGGAATCCGATGATGCCCGCGTCAGCAAGGAGCTTAAGCTCAAGCTTAAGGGTAATGGATTGGCCAGGCTCTCCAGGTTGGGCGAATCGTGGCGTTCGATTCGTAGAGGTTTTAAATCGAGCGTTTCCTCTCCCACCGATTCCGCCTTTCGCGATCAGATGTGATTCATTGGGTATTACAAAATCTTTAATTAATTCGCCGGTTTCAGAATTGCTGACAAGTGTTCCGATTGGGATTTCTATTTCGAGATCTGCTCCGTTTTTCCCGGTTTTTTTCTTGCCGAGCCCGCTGGAACCGTTACCTGCATTAAAGTGTTTCTTGTATTGAAATTGATGGAGTGTGCGTCTCTGGGAGGAGGACTTTAAAACAACGTCGCCGCCTTTGCCCCCGTCTCCCCCGTCCGGTCCGCCGCGAGGTATAAACTTTTCACGCCTGAAGCTGACGCATCCGCGGCCGCCATCGCCGGATTTCACATAAATGATCGCTTCATCAATGAATTTCACTTAGCATAGACACTGACTTTTTTCCGGGTGCGGCCCAATCTTTCATAGGCCACGATGCCGTCAATTGTCGAAAAGAGTGTGTAATCTTTGCCCATTCCAACGTTGTTTCCAGGATGGATCTTCGTGCCGAGCTGACGAACAAGAATATTTCCAGCCTTGACGATTTGGCCCCCAAAACACTTCACACCCCGGCGTTGAGCGTTACTGTCGCGACCATTTTTAGAGCTTCCGCCCGCTTTTTTATGTGCCATTTTTCAAACCTCAAAAGTTATCTAAAAACCTTAAATTCAGATTATGCTTTTATGCTTTCAATTTTAACTGCCGTAAATTGCTGCCGGTGTCCTTGTTTCCGGCGATACCGTTTACGACGTTTATACTTGAAAACAATGATCTTTTTGCTTTTTCCCTGTTCAACAATATGGCCATTAACAGCCGCTTTTTCGAGAAGCGGCGTACCCACATTTACCTTATCCCCGTCAGAAAACATAAGGACCTTGTCAAAGGAAACATTATCTCCAACATTTCCGGATAGTTTTTCAACTTTGACGATTTCACCTTCCTGAACCTTATACTGTTTCCCGCCTGAGTTAACGATAGCGTACATTTATGTGTTCCTCCAAAATATATAACGATATAAATAAACGTATTTTACTTAAAAATCAGATAATATCTAGTTTTCCAATGATTTTGTCAAGAAAAAACTGAAGAACCTGTATGAGAAATAATAAGAAGGGTCTCATCCATATATGAATGAGACCCTTCTTCCAAAAACCGTTTTAATTTTACTTACGCCGCAGTGCCGGCTTCTTCCTTTACCGATACCGCTATTTTAAGTAAAACAGTTATCATGAAAAACCCGATGCCGTAGATACCCAGACTGATCAGCAGTTCAGGAATTGTCGGCACATACTCGTGATAGTGGTGAAGTGGAGAAGGAACAAACCCGCCGGAAATAAGACCCATCCCCTTATCAATCCAAGTTCCTATAAAAATGACAACGCAGGTAATCCCAAGAATAAATTCATTTTTTCGTGTAATTGGATTTACCAGAAGAATGATACCTGTCACCATTAATGCAACGGACGCCCACATCCATGGAACAAGGATTCCATCACTCCAGTATAAGTACTTAAAATGATCCATATGTTCAGGGATTTGGCTGTAAAAGACAACAAACACTTCACAGAGCATAAAAAAGACATTGGCAATAAGCGCATACGTCACAATTTTAGCAAGAGTCTGAATAGCCGTTTTCCCAGTATCAAATTCAGTAAACCGTTTAAGAATAAAACAGACAAGAATCACAAACGCCGGACCGGCGGCAAACGCTGAAGCTAGAAACCGTGGCGCGAGAATCGCAGTCAGCCAAAATCCTCTACCCGGTAGACCGCAGTAGAGAAATGCTGTAACCGTGTGAATGGTAAAGGCCCAGGGAATTGAAATATAAATTAACGGTTTTACCCACATCGGCGGGTCAACCCCGTTTCTTTCCGCTTCGATGACCTTCCATCCTATAACAATGTTTAGCAAAAGATAGACA
>JAFDFT010000041.1 GCA_019309685.1 Deltaproteobacteria bacterium | reverse complement strand
TTAAGCCATTTATATGCCCAATCTCGAGTTCGATTAAGTTTTCTATGGATTTGAGTTACATTTTTCCCTTCAGCACTTAACTGAACACAGAGTTTGCGAAGTTGAATTTCTTTTTCGTTATCATTGTATTTTTATTAACCATTGTATATCCTCCCTTTTGATCGGAGATTATACAATGTGTCGACGATGTCATGAAACATAAAGTGTCGACGATGTTGTGAAACATGCCAACTATATCGTAAGTTGAAATCATGAAATAAAGAATGAATAAATAAGGAATTTTACTGGATGAAGGTAATCTCAAATCATCGGTTGAAGGACCCGAAAATAAGATATGTAAACATTTTAATTGATAAGGAAAAATAAATGGCAAACAAATCAGCAATAGATGCAACCCTACGAGAACAAGCTCTTGCCACTTTACAGCGTGAACAATTTGATGTGTTGGTGATCGGGGCCGGGATCACCGGATGCGGTGTCGCCAGGGACGCTGCCATGAGAGGGATGCGGGTGGCTGTAGTAGACGCAAAAGACATTGGCGCAGCAACTTCCAGTCGGTCTGCAAAACTCATACATGGGGGTGTCAGGTATTTAGCGCAGGGCCAGATGAACGTGGTGAAAGAAGCGGCTAACGAACGACGCACTATCAGAAAACTTGCACCTCACCTTTCAATAACAAGCAATATGGTAGTGGTAGTCAGAAAAAAAACGCATCTGACCGCATTGCGCGCAGGGCTTACGTTATATGAAAAACTGGGGAATGTCGATGAAAGTGAAAGGCATGTGATTTGGGATTACGATGAGTTAAAAAGTAACGAACCCAGTGTGAATATGGATGGCCTGATTGGGGCCGCTGTTTATCCTGAATACCAGACAGAAGACTCTCGTTTAACACTGGCCAATGCCAGGAGCGCAGCCGCTCATGAAGCCACAATCGTCACCTACGCTGCAGTTGATGATATACTCATTCAAAATGGCAAAGCGGGCGGGGCTTTGGTACGAAATACCCTGTCAGAAAAAGAGGAACCATTCGAGGTGAGGTCCAAAGTTATCGTAAATGCAGCAGGGATTTGGGTGGATGCTGTACGAAAAATGGAAGAAAAAGGTGCAAAGAATAAATTGCAGTTAACCAAAGGTATTCACCTGATTTTTTCCAGGGATCGATTGCCCATAGACGGTTCCATCTGCTGGTCAGCCCCGGATAAAAGGGGCCTGTTTACCGTACCCAGAGGACGTTTTGTTTATGCCGGCACCACCGATACTTTTTACCCTGAACCCGATTACTGGCCGGAGATCACGCGGGAAGATATCGATTATTTAAAAGACTCAGCGAATACAATTTTTAATGTAGATTCCTTAACAGATGCTGACATCATCGGCCTCTGGTCCGGTGTCCGCCCTTTGCTGGGAGAAGAGGGCAAAAAACCCTCCGAGATCTCCCGGAGACATGAATTGCTAACCGGTCCTGGCGGTATGATCACAGTGGCCGGCGGAAAACTAACCGCCTACCGTTCAATGGCACAACGGGTGGCAGATCAATGTCAAAAAATCCTTGGAGCAAAACCGAATCCCGCTGCAACAGATGTTGGATCTTTGCCTGGAGGAGATTTTAGCGAGCCATTCGAACAATTTAAAACCCATGTTGAAGCTTTGGGGATACCGCCGATTGAAGCGGAACGACTCGCCCGGCTATATGGATCTGAGGCGTTAACACTTTTTTCAGAAAAAACAGGCCCGGCCGTGGAAGCTGAATTCGCTGTCAGGACGGAGGGAGCTCTAACTCTGGAAGATTACTGGGTACGCAGAAGTGCCCGCTCAAATTTTGACCATGACGGCGGAATGGATGCACTTGAGCCTGCAGCTGAAATCATGGGAAATCTGCTGAACTGGTCTGATGCTGAAAAAAACAGTCAGATCGAGTCATGCCAAAAGCGTCGGCAAAAAGAAATGAGTATTTTAGACACTTAATCCGATTAATTTAACAAACGTTGAGGAGAGAAAAGCAGATGAGTACGGAAATTATTGAAAAACTGAAACGAGCCGTCGGACCGGAAAAGGTAAAAACCGATGAAGCAACTTTGAACGAACGAAGACGTGACTGGTCAGTGACAAATGCATTAGCCGATATGCAGGGAAGAGGCGCTCCTAATCCCGCCTGTGTCGTAAACCCGAAAAAAACCGAGGATGTTGTTAACGTTGTTAAAATCTGCAATGAAAATAAGGCGCTCTTGGTTCCATTTGGTCTGGGGTCCGGGTGTATGAAGGCTATCCATACCACACCTGAGACAGTACTGCTGGACATGAGCTCCATGAAGCGGGTTCGTAAAATAGACAAGAAAAATCTGATAGCCACTTTCGAGGCCGGTATAAGGGGAGCGGATGCGGAAAATGCAGTAGCAAAGGAAGGCATGATGATTGGTCATTATCCACAATCCATTGATGTCAGCAGTGTGGGTGGGTGGGTTGCGACCCGGGCTTCGGGTCAGTTTTCCAGTGCCTACGGCAGCATTGAAGATGTGGTGATGGCCCTGGAAGTCGTTTTACCCAACGGTGAGGTTTTAGAGACACGCCTGACACCCAGGGCGGCTGCCGGTCCGGATCTAAATTACCTATTTCTGGGCAGTGAAGGAACTTTGGGTATTATCACGACCGTTATGTTTTCTTTGCGCTGGAAAGCGGAAAAACGGGAATACACCGCATTTTACGCCCCGAACATGGAACAGGGATTTGAACTACAGCGGTACATCATTCAATCAGGCTGGACGCCTCCCGTCATGCGGCAATATGATACGAGTGAGACAAAACGTATTTTTGAAGCACATGCGCGCGGAGATGATTGTCTTTTGATTATGGTACACGAAGGTCCAAAAGGTAGAGTCGAGGCTGAAATTAAAGAGTGCCAGGAAATCGCTAAAGATCTTAAGTGCGACCCTGCCCCGACAGAAGCCGTTGCCGAGTGGCTCGAAAACAGAAATAATGTTCACCCTTGGGAAACGTGGCTCGAACAGGATATCATACTGGATACCATCGAAATGGCAGCAACCTGGGATAAAATCGGCCCCATCTATCGCAACGCTGTTGCGTCCCTGAACAAGGTTGATGGGATGCTGAACGCTACGGCACACAGCTCTCATTGCTATCGGTCCGGCATCAATCTTTATTTTACATTTGCAGCAAAGGCGAGTGACCCGCTAAAAATGGAAGAGATATATTATGATTGCTGGAACAGGGTGATGGAAGCTATTATTGAAGGCGGCGGCGGTATCTCGCACCACCATGGGATTGGCCGTGTCCGTCGGGACTACATGCCCGCGGAAATCGGTGAATCCGGTGTGAATCTATTAAGAAAACTCAAGAAAATATTGGACCCGAATAACATACTTAATCCGGATATTTTGATTCCCCATGAGTAGATACATCCTTGCGATTGACGCCGGTACTACCAACGTACTGGCCATGGTTGTGGACGAAGCGGGACAGGTCATAGGCAAAGCGTCCGAAAAATATCTGCTCCGCTATCCAGCTGCCGGATTAGTGGAACAGGACCCGGAAAGCTTGTGGAAAATTACTCTTGATACAGTAAAAGCAGTCATCGTAGACAGCCGAATTGATGCCAAAAATCTGGCCGGAATCGGCATTACAGGACAACGTTCCACGGTTGTGATCTGGGACCGTGGTAGTGGCAAGGCACTGGGCCCTGCCGTCATTTGGCAGGATCTACGCGGAAAACAACGGGCAAATGAGCTGATAGAAAAGGGATTCAAGACCCTAAACAGCTATCTTCCCCCGGTTAAGATGGAACAGCTGCTCAGCAATTTGCCGAATGGATATGATCGTGTAAAAAACAACGAACTGGCGTGGGGAAACGTCGATTCTTTTCTGGCATGGCGCCTGAGCGGTGGTTCTATTCACGTCACAGATTCATCCAATGCAAGCGCTTTAGGGTATTTTGATTTTCTAGAAGAGTGGAAGTGGTCCAGCGATTTGTTGGAATTTCAGAATCTGCCCTCTTCATTTTTTCCAAAAATTGTAGATTCCGTGGGCATCATGGGATATACCGACCCGGACCTGCTCGGGACAAAAATCCCCATCGGTGCTATAATTGGCGACCAGCAAAGCGCATTATACGGTCAGGGCTGTCTTGAACCAGGTATGGCCAAGATCAGTTACGGGACATCAGGTACCTGCAATGTTAATTCAGGAAGTGAGATCAAATTAGCAGCCGGCACTTACCCATTTGTTGCCTGGACCCGGGATGGCAGGAAAACTTTTATGGTTGAAGGAATGGTCATGACCGCTGGTGCGGTTTTTACCTGGCTGACCCAATTGGGAATTCTCGATAATCCTTCACAGGCAACATCTCTAGGCGCGAAAAGTACGGATGATCATAGTGTTTCTTTTTTGCCAGCGCTTCAGGGCTTGGGTTCACCTCACGAAATTCCTGATCGTTTCGGTGCTTTTGAGGGACTCACTCTGGCCACCTCCAAGGAACACATTGTCAGGGCCGCTATTGAGGGGGTGGCGTTTCGGGTCCGGGAGATGGTCGACCAGATTTTTCAAGATTCCGTACTTACAAAACCGGACACTTTGCGAGTAGACGGTGGTGCCACTGCCAATAACCTATTGATGCAAATTCAGTCAAATGTACTGGGATGTGTCATTGAAAGAATGGAACCGGCAGAAGCGACTGCATACGGCACAGCCCTTTTGGCGGGTGAGGCGTGTGGCATTTGGGAACCTTATTCCTCGGCAAAACTGCATCGGGTTGATAAAACTTTCGAACCTCAATGGAGCAATTCCGAGCGTGAAGAACGTTTTGGACAATGGAAGTCTGTTTTTGGATTGTAATACAAAAAGGAGAGAATTTGAAATACTCAAAAATATGTTTAATACAAAACTAGTATCATTTTTATCATTTTATTTTGTTCTTTTTCCAGGCCTTGCCTCAGTAGGCCCAAATGATGAGCTTAAAGTGGCCATGGCGTACGCCCCTTCAACCGTAAACATGCTTGAATACAAAACAGCCTTGATCTACCTATTATACTCCCTATGTATGAGTTGCTGATGGGTGCAGACCCTGTGACCGGGGAGTGAAGAAACAGTCTTGCAACATCGATCACGGTTCTGAAAAATCGAAAAGATCTCAGGATAAAGATCTAAAAGGGGCATACGTTTCATACGGGAGACCCGCTTATAGCCCATGATGTGAAATGGACATATGAGCAGGTCACAAATCCTGAAAACGGAAATATCATGGCCGGGCCGTTAGCCGAGATCGAGGAAATCGAGGTTCTGGATGAGTCAAACACATATCTTCTGTTTTTACGAGCCCTATGGGCCCTGGGAAGATCTCATGTGGTTAGGAATCTTCTCGGATAAATAATTTAAAAAGGTTGGAAGGGAAGAACCGGCGGGGAATATTTTATTCGGCTTGAATATGATATACGCCATGAGGGATAGGATTGATGATGTCTGGACTCCATTGGCACCATATAAGTAAAATCTTCACAAAATTAAGATTGTAAAATAACATTTATTACTCTATAAATTTTGAACGAAATTTCAAAATATTATATTAAATAAAGTTTAGTGAACAACGCATGAATCTTGACCTTGTTGTATGAGGCCGTAAGTGTAACGGAGCGGACATAGATGTCTGTGGTACGAAAAACTTTTGCGCCATGAGACACATACATACCAAAACATAAAAAAGGAAATAAACTATGGCTATTTTAGACGACATTTATCAAAGTGTGCTTAAAGGCGACATGAACGGTGCAACCGAGGGTGTGAACAAGGCGTTAGCTGATAATCTGGATGCCGCAGAAATATTGAATAAGGGATTGATTGCAGCCATGACCAAAGTGGGGCGTCTGTTTGAGCAAGGCGAATATTTTGTTCCGGATATGCTGATTGCGGCCCGTGCCATGCAAGCGAGTACAGCCCTTCTGAAACCAAAATTGGTGGAAGCAGATATCAAACCGCTGGGCAAAATCGTGATTGGTACAGTTCAAGGCGATTTGCACGATATCGGTAAAAATCTGGTCGTCATGATGTTGGAAGGCATCGGGTTTGAGATAATCGACCTGGGTGCCGATGTATCACCGGAAAAATTCGTGGAGGCCGTTAAAGAACATTCCGCTGAATTTATGGCTATGAGCGCCCTGCTCACCACTACCATGATGGTTATGAAAACGTCTGTCGAAGCATTGGAAGAGGCTGGCGTACGCGACAAAGTCAAAGTCATGATTGGGGGTGCGCCTGTAACACAAAAATTTGCCGACGAAATCGGCGCCGATATTTATGCCCCGGATGGGTCGTCAGGAGCCAGAAAAGCCAAAGAAAGCCTTGGCGTCTGAGGTGTCTTCCTTTCTGCCTTCCCCTCATTCATAGGTCAAACTTTTATCTTCTTTTCAAGAGTGATAGATTGGCAGTGAAAGGTTTTTTTATTTTTGTACATATGTGATCAGGAACTGTTCCATTATGAAAGATAGCAATCAAATATGTGTCATCGGATGTGGTGTGCTGGCAATCGATATAAAGAAAATCGCAGAAGAGCTGGGCCTTTATATAGAATATGAGTTCCTCAGCGGCGGGCTGCACGAAAAGCCAGGCAAGTTGAGGCAGCAGCTCCAGGAGGCCATTGACAGGGCATCCGCAAAAAACAAATTTAAAAAAATTGCAATAGGGTACGGAATCTGCGGCCAGGGTACCGTCGGTATAAAAGCAAGAAACATACCCCTTGTACTCCCGAAAGTGCATGACTGCATCGCCCTTTTTCTCGGATCAGATCGTGCCTACAAGGAGCAATTCCATAAATATCCGGGTACGTATTATATTTCAGCCGGCTGGTTTAATGAAAAAGTGGAGCCCTTCAGCCAGAAAAAAGGACCCGGACTGGACTGGGAAGATCACCCGGAATTTCAAAAACTTGTTACAAAATACGGTATGGATAACGCAAGGGCTGTTGCGGAGTTTTTCAACAGCTGGAAAAGAAACTACCACAGAGCTGTCTTTATCAACACCGGCATGGGCCAGAAAAAAAAATACGCTGAATATACCAGTTCAATGGCTGAAAAGTTCCAATGGAAGTATGAGGAGATTGCAGGAAGTACCTCTCTTCTGGAAAAAATACTTACTTCGACAAAAAGCAGCGATGAAATTCTGATTGTTCCGCCTGAGTACGGTACAGTCTTTGATGCTCTCAGCGGCAAGCTAAAGGCTGCCGCACCCTGGCAGAGCAAAAATAACAGTTGGGAACCGAATAAAAATACGATAACGGTTGTAAAAGATAATAATCAAGGTATTTCGCGCGATATCATCCGCCTCGGGCTTGGCATAGATGCAGGCGGAACATACACTGACGCAGTCATTTTCAGCTTTGAAAATGATATTGTTGTCGACAAAGCCAAAGCACCCACTACTCCTTGGGACTTTACCATTGGAATAAATGAAGCTCTCGACACATTAGATAAAGACCTTCTTAAGGATACAGAGCTTGTATCCGTATCTACCACACTTGCCACAAATGCTATTGTCGAAGGATATGGCCAGAAAGTTGGTCTGTTGGTAATGCCCCCCGTCGGGCTGTTTAAACAGTCCGATATTCCCCATAGTCCCACTGTACCGATTTCAGGCAGAATCAATATCAAGGGGAAAGTAACAGCTCCAATCAACCATTCCGAAATCCTGCAAGTCGTTCGGGATATGATTGCTAAAAATCAGGTCAAAGCTTTTGCGGTGTCCGGGTATGCCGGCTCAATCAATCCGGAACATGAACTCAAAGTAAAACGGATCATCAGGGAAGAAACCGGTTTAAGTGTTACATGCGGTCATGAGTTGTCGGAACTGTTAAATTATCTAACACGCGCGATGACGGCTGTGTTAAATGCGAAAATAATACCTCGACTGGGTAAGTTCCTGGATGAAATAGAGCTCACTCTCCGAAATCATGGCATAAACGAACCGATCGTTGTTGTAAAGGGAGATGGCTCTTTGATGAGTGTCGAAACGGCAAAAGACAGGCCTGTTGAAACGATCCTATCAGGGCCTGCCGCCAGTGTCGCAGGAGCCCGGCACCTTACGGGTCGAGACGATGCACTTGTTGTTGATATTGGCGGGACAACAACAGACACTGCCGAACTTTTGCACGGTTCGGTGAGAACATCAAAAAAAGGGGCTGCTGTCGGTAATTTCCACACTCATGTGCAAGCCCTTGATATGCGTACAACCGGCCTTGGAGGCGACAGCCTCCTGACGATCTCCGAAAGCAAACTGAAAATCGGCCCGAGGCGTGTTATCCCTGTTTCCTGGCTTGGTGCCGTAAACATCAATGTATCAAAAACCCTTAATCACCTTGAGAAACGGCTTGATTTTATCAGAAAATATCCTGAAAAATTACAAATTGCTACTGCTACAGGCCGAAACCATCTGCCTGATATCACACCGGACGAAAAGGCTGCCCTCAAGTCTTTGAAAGAAAGACCGAGATCATTGGATGAGCTAAATGACGTGGTCACCATAACTCCCTGGACTCTGAAGCGACTCGAAGAGCATGACATGGTAAAAATGAGCAGCCTTACCCCGACAGACCTGCTTCATATTAGCGGTGAATATAATCGCTGGGACAGAGATTCCGCTGTAAGACTAAGCCATATGCTCGGTGAACTTCTTGGTCTCGGTCAAAATGATTTCATTGATCATGTTCATGAGCAAATTACACGCCGGCTCTCTATGGAGTTATTGAAAAAACTCCTTGGTGATGAGATTTTGCCTGATAATATGGATGACTGCAATGTATGTCAGGCACTTTACACTAACTGGCTTGCCCCGGGAAAGGAAGGGCTGAAGGTTAGCTTCAACTTTTCCCACCCCCTTATTGGAATAGGGGCACCCGTACATCATTACCTTCCCGGAGCGGCAAAACACCTCAATGCGGAATGTATTATCCCGCCTGACGCTGATGTGGCAAACGCTATAGGGGCCATAACCAGTGAAATTATGGTGTGCAGACATGTAAGAGTTAAGCCTGATCAGGAAGGTGGATTTACCATCGAGGGCCTGTCAGGGGCTAAAACATTCGATGATTTTGATGATGCGAACGTATATGCCGTAAACACACTTGTGGAAAAAGTTCAGCTTATCGGAGTCCATGCCGGGGCAAGCCGGGGTCATGTTGAAACCCAGGCGGAAGACAAAACAGCCCGAACCGGTTATGGTGATGAACTGTTTCTCGGAAGGACGATAACTGCAAGATTCAGGGGAAGACCGGATCTTTCCAGGCTAACTGATGTACGGGAAGAAAAGAAAACGTCCATTAAAAATTGAAAAAATCAAACAATCACATATTGAATTGTTCACTTAACACATACGGGTATTTTTAAAAAATCAGAGTCATGAATCTAAAGAAATAGTCCGGACAAATGATATTCGCTTCAACCGGGAGAAAAGATAATGACTACCAACTTACCCCTACCATTTAAAACAACTGCTGATTTTGAATACTTGCGCAGGGTAATTATGCGTGAGGAAACAGAAGGTCCAGTACCTATCATAGAAATGATGGCTGATCCGTCCTTTATGGGCCGGGTCACCGGGCAGGACTCTCCGATAGATCAAATGCCAGAGATTTCCGAAATGTATTGGTCCGGAGAGATCTCCCGGGAGGAAGCTGACATTAAATATTATCAATTTGTTGATCTGGTAATGGCTTTTCACAGGGGCATGGGGTATGACAGCGCCTTGGGATTCACTGGTATGAACGTACCACGTACCAGATCGGTATTCAGCGGGGGAGACGGCCAGGAGAGTACCCGTCCCTGGCAAAATGAGCATTCCGGTCAGATCACGGACCGGGCCTCTTTTGAGGCTTTTCCCTGGCCGGATGTGACAAGCGTCCAGGTGGACTCGATTACATGGCCAAGTTGATGCCCCCGGGCATGAAAATCCATGTTATGCATATGGGCAGCTTCGAAGAACTTCGAATCCTGATGGGATTTGGCCCTTGACTTATGCCAGCGTTGACGATCCCAAATTGATAGAAGGCATACTAGAGAAGCTCGATAACCTGTCGGAAGCGGTCATAGATTTGGCCGCGGCTCATCCTTCTGTGGGCATGGTCTTTTATGCAGATGACATGGGTTTCAAGACCAGCACCATGCTTTCACCCGATTTTTCAGACAGCAGATCCTGCC
>JAFDFT010000374.1 GCA_019309685.1 Deltaproteobacteria bacterium | reverse complement strand
TAAAAAGGGTGCCGAATTCTTTTTGAATCAGAATTCACGAGAGCCGGTTACTGAGCCGGACGAAATGGTTCCTTTGTGGAAAATTCTTCATCTTGCAGGTGTGGATTGGACATACGGGAGCAAGGGATGGGGCGGAGAAAATTACTGCTTGTTTCTGGCAGATAATGATGGCTGTGAAAAAATCGTCAGGACACAAGCACAGCAAACGGATGAGCTCGGGTGTAAGACCTATCTCAATACCGAGTGAGGGCACGTTACATTCTCAGTCCGGGCCGGACTGAAAAAATTTAATATTAAACATAACTTTGAAATTAAAAATATTTATGAATATTACGCGAAATGGATCAGGGAAGGAAAACTGAAGCCAAGTTCTGAATGGAATAAGGAGCGTAAGATAAAGTTTACGGTTCAGGATCCATGCCAGATTGTTCGTAAAAGCTATGGTGATCCAATAGCGGAAGATTTGCGATTTGTTGTTAAGTCGATAGTGGGCGAGGAAAATTTTATTGATATGCAGCCAAACAGGTCGAACAATTACTGTTGCGGCGGCGGCGGCGGTTTCCTCCAATCAGGATTTAAGGATCAGCGGCTTTTGTATGGAAAAATAAAAGACGATCAGATCAAGGCAACCGGAGCCGACTACTGTATCGCTGGTTGCCATAACTGTCATGCGCAGATACATGAGTTAAGTGAACATTACGGCAGCGACTATCCCGTTGTTCATATATGGACATTGCTATGTCTTTCACTTGGAATTCTTGGGCCGAATGAAAGGGAATATCTGGGAGATGACTTGAAGGATGTTGATGTTTTTCACCCTGAAACGGCAATGTAATTGATAAAATAAAAAAGCGGTTTTAAAGGCCGCTTTTCTTTAATTAACCATTTTGTCCTTGGGTTTTATGTAGATAACCAACTGTTTTTAATGTATTAAAACACATTTAACTAATCGAGAGGAATAATGATAGTTGCTAAAAGAAAACCGCTTGAAGAATTAAAAAACCAGCTAAAGGACTACAAAAAGGTTTTGAATGTGGGATGTGGGACGTGTGTGGCTGTGTGCCTGGCGGGCGGAGAAAAGGAAGTGGCTGTTTTAAACGCGGAGCTTGATATGGCCAGAAAGATGGACAACAATCCCATTGAGATTGATGCTGTCACTCTGGAGCGGCAATGTGATCGTGAATATCTTGCTGAACTTGATGCTATCGCAAAGAATTATGAAGCGATTCTGTCTATGGCCTGCGGTGTGGGGGTGCAATTTTTAGCTGAAAGGTTTCCTGAAATACCGGTTTTTCCGGCTGTGGACACATCCGGTCTGGCAGTCAACCAGGATGTGGGATGGTATGAAGAAAGATGCCGGTCCTGCGAGAGCTGTGTGCTTGGCCAGACAGGAGGCATTTGCCCGGTAACCATGTGTGCCAAAGGTCTTTACAATGGCCCATGCGGCGGGACTAATCAGGGAAGTTGCGAAATACATATGGATCAACCGTGTGCCTGGTACATGATATACGAACGTCTGGAAAAACAGGGACGGCTTGATTGTATACATGAATTCATCCCCGCTCAGGATTGGAAGAACCAGGTCCCACGTACGCTGGTACAGCCGGGATACAAGAAAGTGGAAGAAACGGAAGCATCATAGATAAGATGATTGGCTTTGAATTAATTCTATTCAACCGGTGCGGATCAGACTTTTCAGCATAAAGGAAGCGATATATGAAATCAGACAGTAATTTAGAAAAAGTATTAACAGGCGGTCATTTTGCGTTTACGGGTGAGCTGGGTCCGCCCAGAGGTACGGACGCAAAAGAAGTTATAGAAAAAGCCGCTCACCTAAAAGGCATGGTGGACGCCGTTAATATTACGGATAACCAAACCGCTGTGGTTCGGATGTCAAGCTGGGCTGCTTCACTTTTACTCATACAGGAAGGCCTTGAGCCGAATTTTCAGATGGTATGCAGAGACCGAAACCGTCTCGCCATGCAGTCGGATATTCTAGGCGCATATGCACACGGGGTTAGAAATATGCTTTGTCTTTCCGGTGACCACCAGCAGTTCGGTGATCATCCGACAGCACAAGGTGTTTTTGATATTGACTCCATGCAGCTCATCAGCATGGTTAAAACCATGCGTGATGAGGGGAAATTTCTGAGCGGTACGGAAATAGAAGGACCGCCGAAATTATTTATTGGAGCGGCTGCCAATCCATTCGCCCAGCCCTATGAATGGCGCGTTCACCGATTGGCGAAAAAGATCAATGCGGGTGTTGATTTTATTCAGACGCAATGTATTTACAACATGGAACGGTTTCGGGAATGGATTAAGCAGGCCAATGATATGGGCCTTACGGAAAAGGTGTATATACTGGCCGGTGTTACCCCCATGAAGAGTTTGGGTATGGCAAGGTATATGAAAGCCAAGGTACCGGGTATGGATGTTCCGGATGAGATCATTAAGCGACTTCAGGGCGTTGACAAAAAAGAAGTCGCTCAGGAAGGGATTAAGATCGCTTGCGAACAGATTGAAGAATTTAAGGAAATGAAAGGTGTTGCGGGTGTTCATTTGATGGCCATTGAATGGGAGCATAAGGTTCCGGAAATAGCGGAAAAAGCCGGTGTTCTACCAAGGCCGACAATTTAAACAGACCACTAAAGATACTATCACATTAAAAAGCCCAGCCAAATTCGGCTGGGCTTTTTAATTTAAGATCATCTTTAATAAATTTAAGCATGCACTTATAAGCTCTGCAAAGTATTAACTTAGATATGGCTTTTCGAAAACAGGCATTATCTTTACTAAGTCGAAGGTCTTAATGAAATCCTTAAAAAACAACCCCTTTAACCCCTTCTTGCGCCCATCAATCTAATTTACTTTCAAAAGATTGGCACCTAAAACTGTTTCCAATCCAGAAATGAGTAATTTTTCGAAATGTCAAGGAAATCAAGGAACTGCGCGGGGGCGTACTCAGTTGTGCGTCGCACAAGCAATTCTGCAAATTTATCCGCCTCAGGCGGGTTGACCAGAAATTGCGGAAAAGGGCCATTTATGGATGGAAACGTTGTTTATGCGCTATTAGACAATTTGACCGCACAGACCTTGTATTCAGGTATCCCGGAAATCGGGTCCAGGGCTGCGTTTGTAAGTTTGTTTGCCGCTGCTTCTGCGTAATGAAAGGGAATAAACAGCGTTCCTGTAACTGCTTTATTCGAAACCTTAATCGCGGCGTTTATATTTCCTCTACGCGATTCGATATTGATCATTGATCCATCTTGAACCTTATATTCTTTCGCGTCTACGGGTGAAATCTCGACAAAGCATTCCGGCGCACGATCATTCAGTCCTTCAGTTTTTCGTGTCATGGTACCCGTATGATACTGATACAGTACACGGCCGGTCGTGAGATACAGCGGATACTCTTTATTTGTTTTTTCCGCGGGCGGTTTATAGTCAATAGCGTGAAACGTACCTTTACCGGATGTAAACGTTTCTGAATGTAGAATAGGAGTACCGGGATGATCGGCTGTAGGACAGGGCCAGTGAATTCCAACATTTTCAATCCGGTCATACGTAATCCCGGCGTAAGAAGGAGTTACCGTCGATATTT
>JAFDFT010000373.1 GCA_019309685.1 Deltaproteobacteria bacterium | reverse complement strand
CTGGCAATTCACAGCAAAGGATGCCCGAACAAAACTAAAACGTCTTTATCCGACACTTGAAAGTTGACATGACACTAGGTTTTTTCTGTAGTGGAAGTGCGATCAGGTTTCCGAAACTCCCTTTCGGAAGTGTATCCTGACTGGGAAAAATCTATCGTAGGAGTCGAACCCCATTTCGGGCCGAGCTTCCATTGCCTGTGTCATCATGAAAGCGCCCAGTTGACGGGCGAGTTTTGCCGGTATCGATTCAGAAAAAAATATCCAGATGTGTCCGCCATTACCCGATCTTGAGCGTTCTAAGACAGCTGGGACATTGGTAGCCAAGCATGTTTTCAGGTAAGCTCTGGAATCTTCCATCCATGCCTCTTTGTCAAAATCCACTACAAGAAACCAGCAGGTTTCATCAAGTAGCATTGGATACACACCTATGACGTATTCTCTTAGATATCTATCAGTTGGGTCGACGCCGACAAGGTGCTTCCGAATGACATCATCAGTAATCGGTGTGAAATCTCGTTTTTCACACTCACCACATTTAATCTTGGGTTTTTGACAAAAAGGCCTGATCCACTCATTACGGCATACCGGCTGGTAACCGCTTTTGCCAGTGCGCTTACTTTCGAAACGCCTTGGAAAAACATCTTCCCGCCCTCGAAAAAGGCACCGAAAAATAGCAATTTTTTGTTTCTCGTCTGACTCGTTTGTCAAGTTTATTTCAGGTCGGCGATTAAACGGGAGCTGCTCATCGGCAATTGATTGTTTCAGGATTTGAAGCTGTTTAATCCTGTCTTGCAGTGCAGCTCTTTTTGCATCAATAGCAGCTAATTCCCGCTTTGCGGCCTTGATTTGTCCATCGATTACTTTTTGATTTTTCAAAACGGCCTCTAATATATTTCCCTTAGAAATCAATTATTATAACTTTTATTATTTTTTGCGTTTTTAAACAATTGTCATTTCATTTATCAAAGATAAAGAAAATACTGTTAAAATAAATGTGTTGACAATATGTCAGATATGACATATTGTTCCCATATGAGTCCAAAAGACAAACCGCTTGTATGGATGCATGGTGAGATTACGACGCCCCCTTTTACCGAAAACGCTCGAATAGAAGCGGGATATTTGTTGCGGCAAATCCAAAAAGGCATAAAGTTATCACTGCCGCAGTCACGCCCAATGCCGTCCATAGGGACACAGTGTTATGAATTGAGAATAAACGATAAGAATCTGACGTGGCGAATAATCTATCGAATATTCGCCGACGCGATATTAATCCTGGAGATTTTTGAAAAGAAGACAAACAAAACCCAAAAATCGATTATTGATGTTTGCAAACAGAGAATCAAACGTTATGAAACAGATGTCAAAAAAGGTAAAAAAGAAAAATGAATAAAAAGAAAAAGGAAATCTTAGAATCTAAAGGTTATAAAGTCGGATCTGCAGATGAATTTTTGGGTCTGAGCAAGGAAGAATCGCAATACATTGAACTTAAGCTGTCACTCAGCCAAGCTCTGGCAGAACGCCGAAAAAAAAGCAAATTGACACAAGCACAGTTGGCAAAGATGCTGAAATCCAGTCAGTCAAGAGTTGCCAAAATGGAAAGAGGAGATCCAACTGTGTCTGTGGACCTTCTTGTCAAATCGCTGTTGGTCATGGGAGCTAATAAAGAAAGTATTGCAAAAGCCATTGCTTGATTCGAAAAAGTTGTTTGAATTGATATACGACTGTTAGACCGGAATCGTATAACAAACCCAATCACATAAGAATAGGGTGCAGCCCGACAATCAGAACACATTAAATTTGAATGCAGAAAAATAAAAAGGCACAGGATTTTTCCTGTGCCTAAATTGTGCCCAGAATGTGCCCGTCAAGGTCAAATTTTTCAGAATGTTTCCAAACAGAACCAAAAACTCAAAAAATTTTTACAATCAAATCAACCCGTTAAAATTACACTATTTAATGATTTTGCTAAAATTAGCTTAGGAATCCATTGCTCTCTCCACTGAGCTACGGGGGCTATTTGTAATTATATTAAATAATTATAAGTATAGATAAGTAGAGCAATTTACAATTAATCCATTGCTCTGCTAAAGGATAGATATGGATTTTTCACAAAAAAGAAATTTTGTAAAGATTTAGTTTAATGCTTCCGGGATTTTTTCTATTCATTTTAATAAACGCTTTGTTATGTTCTGCTCCCTGACAAGCCTTTTCCTAAAGCTAAACAAAATGTTTTTTCAAGTACATCGTGGATAGTGGCATTTTCTTCCTGAGTTTATCAATTCCCGCTGCCAAAATACGGATCTTACCGAAATAAACAGGAAAGTATAATATATTGATTAAATTATTGTAATAAAGAAATAAAGGTGTTAAAATTCCATATATTTACGAATTCACTTCCTTTTAGAGGGGGTCTGGGAAAGCTTTTAAATTAGAAACTATTCATATAAATGGAGTTAGCCATGGAAGCTATCAAAATACAACGAAAGATTGATTCAGAGACACTCCACATTCCTGAATTAAAACGTTTTTTAGGAAAATTTGTTGAAATCATTTTATTAGAAGTTCCCTCGAGTGAACGCACTGAAATGAAAGGAGATATTAAGGAATTTATTTCAGCGGCGAATCGGATTGATATTGATGAAAATGCTATCCAACGATTGAGAGAGGAAAGCATGATATGATTTTAGTCGATACAGGCATAATTATCGACTTTTGGAAAAGACCTACCCAGGAAGCTGAAAAAGTATTTCTTAATGAGAATGTGGCCATTTGTGGAGTTGTGACGGCCGAGCTTATACACGGTGCAAAAAGCGAAAAGGATATTCAAGAAATCAACAAAGCTTTGACTGGCTTCAATTACATCGTAATAGACGACACAATCTGGAACGATCTAGGGCTGCTTTTGTATCAGCTTAGGACAAATGGAATCACAGTGCCATTTCAAGATGCTTTGATGGCTGTCATAGCAATAAAATTAAATTTTTCCATTTGGTCGAAAGATAAACATTTTGATATGATACAAAAGGTTGAGCCAAACCTTAAAATATTCACCTTGCCGTAAATTAATAGAGTTTATGCCTGAAAGGTAATTCCATTTTCCTCAAATTGCCTCCTGCTTGAAATTCCGTATCCTTTGATCCAGAAGAAATATCCTTTACTTATGTTTTTGAGGTCATTGTGGGAAATAATAAAATAGAAATTGATATATTAATAAAAATTGCACAGGAGGAACTCGCCGAGTTAGATGCTAAACGGGAAAGAATCCTGAAACAGATTGAAGCATTAAAATCTTTCAAAATTGAAAAAGAAGAAATTGATCAAACCGAGCCTTCCTTCATACCCTCAACCTATAAACCTGCTATAACAAACTCATCTTCCGAGGAGGATAAGATAGCTTTATTCCGCTCGCTTTTCAGGGGAAGAGAAGATGTGTTTCCGAAAAGATTTGAAAGTTTAAAATCAGGTAAAAGCGGATATCAGCCAGCTTGCCGAAATGAATGGATAAGAGGCATTTGTAAAAAACCGAAAGTTAAATGCAATGAATGTGACAATCGTGATTTTATCCCAGTTACCGACGAAGTAATTAAAAGCCATCTGTTGGGTGTTGATCTTCAAAATAAATCGAAGCGCAATTTTACAATTGGAGTTTATCCATTATTACTCGATGAGACCTGTTGGCTTCTTGCTATAGATTTTGACAAAGAATCATGGATGAAAGATATTTCTGCCTTTTTAGATACATGTGAATATTGTAAGATACCGGCGAGTCTTGAGCGTTCTCGGTCTGGCAATGGCGGTCATATTTGGATATTTTTTTCTGAACCAATTCAGGCTCAGTTAGCTCGAAAATTAGGTTCTTTCCTCGTCACTGAAACAATGGAACATCGTCCAGAGATCGGATTTGAATCTTATGATCGGTTTTTTCCTAGCCAAGATACAATGCCACAAGGAGGTTTTGGAAATCTAATTGCCCTCCCTCTCCAAAAAACCCCTAAAGAAAGGGGAAATAGTCTTTTTGTTGATAAAAATTTTGTTCCATATCCCGACCAATGGGCATATTTATCATCTATTCAGCATATGAGTCGCGAAGAGGTAGAAAAAAAAGTCGAAAGAGCTACAAAACAAGGACGTATTCTTGGCGTAAAGATGGTAGCGTCAGCTGAAGAAGACATTTTGCCTTGGTTAGAACCTCCATCAAGGCCCCAAAAAGAAACTCCGATTAAAGGCCCTTTACCTGATAAAATAAAATTGATTTGGGGTAATCAGATATACATTGAAAAAGAATCCCTCACGCCTCCCCTAAAAAACAGATTGATTCGCCTTGCAGCATTTCAGAATCCTGAGTTTTATAAAGCCCAAGCTATGCGGTTTCCAACTTTTAATAAACCCAGAATTATTCATTGCTGTGAAGATTTTAAAAACCATATTGGACTACCAAGAGGTTGTTTGGATGAAGTCCAATTTTTTTTAAAATCTTTAGGGATTAAGACGGAACTTATAGATGAGCGATATATTGGCAAGCCCATAAATTTTGAATTCCAAGGTACTCTGCGCCCCGAACAGGAGAAGGCATTTAAGGCTCTGTTTAAACACGATATCGGTGTGCTGTCTGCTTCAACAGCTTTTGGGAAAACAATTGTTGCCATAAACCTGTTAGCGAAAAGAAACGTAAATACGCTTATTCTAGTCCACAGGAAACTCTTGCTCGATCAATGGGTTGCCCGATTGAGCACCTTTCTTGAAATTGATCTTAAAGAAATCGGCCAAATTGGTGGCGGCAAACGAAAGCCGAAAGGAAAAGTTGATGTCGCTTTAATTCAGAGTTTAAGTAAAAAGGGCATTGTTGATGACATTGTAGGTGAATATGGACATTTAATAGTGGACGAGTGTCATCATATTTCAGCAAGAAGCTTTGAAATAGTAGCTAGACAATGCAAGGCAAAATATATTACCGGACTTTCGGCAACAGTAGTACGAAAAGACGGGCATCATCCGATTATTTTTATGAATTGTGGCCCCATGAGATACAAGGTCCATGATAAAAAGCAAGCAGAACTTAGGCCTTTTAAGCATAAGGTAATAATACGTGACACGAATTTCCGGTTACCTGATTCACTATACTTTAAAGAGAACCTTACGATTAATGATTACTATGCTGCATTAATTGTTGATGAACAACGTAATAACATGATCATAGAAGATGTTATCCTGGCGATTTATGAAAAGCGGGTCCCCGTTCTTTTAACGGAAAGACGAGATCACATCGATATATTAGTTGAAATGTTGAACCCTCTGGTTAAAAATATTTTTGTGTTAAAAGGTGGCATGGGGAAAAAACAAAGAAAGAGCCTATTGGATAAAATGAGAAATCTTCCATATGATGAGGAAAGAATTATTGTTGCCACTGGTCGTTATTTGGGTGAGGGTTTCGATGATGCACGGCTCGACACCTTGTTTTTAGCTCTTCCAATCTCCTGGCGTGGAACAATAAATCAGTACGCCGGACGTTTGCATCGCATTCATGATATGAAAAAGGAAGTAATTATTTTTGATTACGCCGACCTGAATGTTTCAATGCTATCCACTATGCATTCAAGACGATTAAACGGATACAAAGCCATTGGTTATGAAATTGATGAAACGTTGCTTTAAATTTGAGATGGTATTATTTGGGGGGAAGTTTTTAGGAATTTGGAGTACTGTCAGGTTGAACAGAACGTAAGAAAGAAAAAGCACAGGTTTTTTCCTGTGCCTAAATTGTGCCCAAAATGTGCCCGTCAAGGTCTAAGTTTTCGAAAAATTTCCAAACAGAACCAAAAACCTAAAAAATTCTTATAGGCAAATCAACCAATTAGAAATACACAAGTTGTTGAATTTGCTAAAATTAGTTTAGGAATCCATTGCTCTATCCACTGAGCTACGAGGGCAACATATATTGCTGAAAAATTACACCAATTGAGAAGTTTTGACAAGCCTTTTTCCATGAATAAAATCGCTTTCCGATTTTGTATGGCG
>JAFDFT010000372.1 GCA_019309685.1 Deltaproteobacteria bacterium | reverse complement strand
GCATGGGATTTAAACAGGGCAAAACAATTCACTGAAGCCTGTTATGACAACCAGATTGAATGGCTTGAGGAACCTCTGGATTCAAGAGATTACGATGGAAACGCTGCATTAAAAAAAGAATCAAAAATAAAGATATCAGGTGCTGAGCTCAATTATGGCTGGGATGAAATAAAGATTATGTTTGAAAAGGATTGTTTTCATGTGTATCAGCCGGACGCGACCTTTGCCGGCGGAATAGATCAGGTTCGGAAAGTGATTAAAAAATGTCATGAAATGGATCGACTCTTTTCACCGCATACGTGGACAAACGGGATCGGTTTTTATGTGAACTGGAACCTGGTGCTTGCTGATAGAGACAACGCGCTTCCGCTTGAATACCCGCTTGAAGAACCTTCCTGGATTCCTGAATTCAGAGAAGGCATTATCGATCCTATCATACCGGATGGAAACGGAATCCTTCATCCATTTTCAAAGCCGGGGCTCGGCTTTGAAATAGACAAACGATTACTCCGCAAATATGGGAAACGGTTTTTTAAAATAACCGAAACCCGTTTAAAATTAAAAATAATCAGAGAAAAAGGAATTAGAGAGGCGTTGGCGTTGAAGAAGAAGAAGGAAGCACAGTAGTTTCCAATCCATAAATGGCCCTTTTTTGCAATCCCTGCGTTAATCTGCAGAATTGCTTGTGCGACGTACATCTGAGTACGTCTCCGCGCAATTTCTTGATTTTCTTGACCTTGCAAAAAAGGGCCATTTCTGGATTGGAAACACGTTTAGCACCCAATATGGAGGGTCACTTGCCAGATGAAACCGAAGGCTGTAATCTGGTTAAATATATTTGTAGGTTATCTCTTCCTCCTTTGTCATACCCCGGTTTATCCGGGGTATCCAGATACCAAAGTATTATATAAATCCTTCCACTGCGGGTTATCTTTCTCTATGAGTTTGATTTTCCACTGTCTTTCATATTTCTTCAGACGTTTTTCGCGTTTTATAGCGTTCTCGGGATCACTGAACTGTTCAAAACAAACAAGCCTGTTAACATTGTATTTCTTTGTAAATCCATCAACAAGCTTTTCCTTATGCTGCCAAATACGTTTGATCAGATCTGATGTTATCCCAATATATAAAGTCCCATTCCATTTGCTTGCTAAAATATAAACGTAATAATTTTTATCCATAATACTGGATCACCCGGACAAGCCGGGTGATGACGGTTGAGTGACTGATAGGCGGAACTGAATGAAGCTGATAATTATAAAGAAGAACTTGAAAAGGTCCCAGCTATAGCCTGTTCAAGTCTACTCTTTGGTTATACGCCTTTATTTATTTTCTTTAATTTTTCCATCTTGATCCTTGAATACTCCTTGGCCTCCCTAATTAATGGAGAATTATCCAAATGCTCGAAAAAAAATGCTCCTCCTGATGTATGGCTAATAGATTTTTCTTTGATGCTTTTAGGTATAAGGTTTCCAACCCTTAGAATAAACTCTATTCCTGGTATATAAAACCGATGTTGAAAAATGCCATTCTGTTTTTCGTGCACAGGAAAAATTACACTTTGGAAGGGTTCGTTTTCGTTAGATACAGACATCGTTAAAACCATATTATCTGGAAACAAAGAATCTCCCTTCAGGAATTTACCAAGCTGTTCTTCATATTTATTGCCGAGTTGATTATTCTTTAGTGGTTCTCTTAGAAAATACCACTTCCCTGCAGATGCTTTCCAAAATATTCCAGCGGCAAAATGGACAAAATGATCAATTTTAATATTTGGGATTTTGTTTCCTGAATATACTAATGCATTGTCAATTTCGGACTCAGGAGATAATTTTTTTAAGATTTCTTGAAGCTTAAAGTTCCCAGTTTTTTTGTATGTATACCTAAACACATGATTTTCTCCATATTTGTTTAGTCGACCTTCACAAGTATTGCATAAGAAATGGGAACGTACCTGGTCAGATGTTTTAACGATTTTATTTCCTTTAATTAAAACAGGGTTATTAGATTTGGATTTAGTAACTACAATCCGATAAGTAGCCTTGGGGATTAAATGGCTATCGACTGATTCATTTTTATTACAAAGACCACATATTTTGACTGATTTTCCCATATGAGTACATTTAAATGTATAACATTATAAATTAGATAGAGTCTTTTTTTTAACTAGCTTTTAAAATTATTTTCTACATAAAATTTGAACTCAAAATCAATAAAACCAAACTTTCTTTTAAATATTAAGAGGATGAAGCATAAAATAAATGTACCGGATTCGATAAAAAATATCTGTAATATGGCAACAATTCTTCTTTTTACTTACTATAGCAGTATTACTATTTACGTGTCTCACCGTAGCTCATAGCGAAGGCGGACTTGTCACTATTCACTACTCACTTGTCACTATTCACTTATCACTTGTAACGACTGCCCTTTTAATCTTCCCAATATGTTTCCTGGTTGCTTTACGACCCGCTTCTATCAGCTCTTTTTTCTTACTAAAATCCATAATACCAATATCACCAACTTCCGGTTCAATAAGAAAATCCATTTCATCTCTATTCAGCCGGATAAGCTCATCCCCCATAATGGCAATGGATTCAAGAATAACAGTCAACGCGCTTGGAATTTCATTTGAAAATTTCTTCCTTGCCTTTCCAATGCTGACACCAATAATAATTTCAGCCCCCATCTTTTTCGCCACCGAAGGAGCAAGATTGCCCAGAACACCGCCGTCAACCAGCAGCTTATTCCCGTAGGGTACCGGCGGAAACACACCCGGCACAGAGGAACTGGCGCGTACGGCAACTTTTACCGGACCTGACCGGAAAATGACAGGGGTGCCTGTTTTGATATCCGTGGCCACAATTGCCAGCTGAACTTTCATATTCTCAATTCTTTTGGTTCCGATGTTCTTGTCGATATAGTCTTTAATGGCTTCACCTTTAACGATGCTCTCTTTAATGTTGAAGACCTTAAAATCAAAAATCTCTTTTTTCTTTATTTTAAAGGTCTTCCACTCGAGTTCAAAAGAGTCTCCAACATCCGCGTAAATGGCGCCAATAAGGCTGCCGACGCTCACGCCAACAATCATGTCAATGGGAATCCCCGCACTTTCGAGTTCCCGTATGACGCCAACATGGGCAAACCCTCGCGCGCCGCCACCACCAAGCACCAAAGCTACTTTTTTGGGTTTTCCCGGCTTCGTAATTATTTTGGGGCAGCCTGATAAAAAGAGCAACAGCGATAAACTTAAAATCATACAAATAATCTTACAGTTTCTGAAAGAATTCTCGTGAAGTGAATTTTTCATTTTCAAAAGACTCCTCTTCGCTTAATGTTAAAGACGTTAAGATAGTGGATAAAATTTCTCAAAACAATTATGATGATCTCGTAAAAATAAAGAAATTGTGATGACAAAGTAAAAAGTTCAAGTTTCCCGCTTACAGCAGGATTTCCGCTTCGTTCCAACAAACGTCGCAAATCCCGAGGAATGAGGTGTACTTATAGTACACCGCATAGACGAGGGATGCAGCACAACGCAGAAGTTGGACTTTTTACGAGAGCGTCAATTATAAAGAAATGATAAATCGGTGTCAAATAATACCGGACT
>JAFDFT010000371.1 GCA_019309685.1 Deltaproteobacteria bacterium | reverse complement strand
CTCAAAGGATATTTCCTCGCCCGTCGCAGCCTTGATAACATCCGGGCCAGTGATAAACATGTAACTTGTATTTTTAACCATGAATATCCAGTCGGTCATTGCCGGCGAATACACAGCTCCACCCGCAGTAGGCCCCATTATGGCCGAGATTTGTGGAATGACGCCTGAAGCATTGGAATTACGGAAAAAAATCTCACCGTATCCGGAAAGCGCATCCACACCTTCCTGAATTCTCGCACCACCGGAATCATTTATTCCGACAAAGGGCGTTCCCGCCTTCAACGCCATGTCCATGACCTTGCAGATTTTTTTCGCGTGCATTTCTCCCAAGCTGCCGCCCCTTGATGTAAAATCCTGTGAATACGCAAAAACAGGCCGTCCTTCCACAAGACCGTGCCCCGTGATCACCCCATCTGCGGGAATATCGATCTTCTCCATGCCGAAATTGTCACACCGGTGACTTACAAACATGTCCACTTCCCGAAATGTTCCCGAATCAAACAAGTGATTCAGCCTTTCTCTTGCGGTCAGTTTCCCTTTGTCCTTATGTTTTGCAACAGCCTTTTCACCGCCCATCGCCAGGATCTTTTTCTCCCGTTCTTTTAAATCCTTGATTTTGTCTTCCACAATACCCATTATTAGATTCCTTTCATCTCAAAAACGCTGAAAAATAACCTTTTCCTCCTTCATCCACTCAAGATGCATAGTGGATGATTCCCCTACATAAAAGAAGGTTTTAAAAAACGTATATATTCAATACTTAATGCCTGTTGTCAACAAGAAATAACAAATCCTGAGCTGCTACCGTAGGTGTTATTTCACCTTTTTCCATATTAAAAACAATCTCTTTGAGCCTTTTTTTGACATCCGGATGCTGATAAAAACGCTCCTTCAATCCTTCTTCCACCAGAAACCACATCCAGTCAAATGCCTGCTGTTTTCTCTTTAAATTAATCTCTCCTGTAGCGGTCATTTTATGCTTATGCTCAATGATTGTTTCCCAGATCCCTTCGATACTTGCTTGCTCAAAGGCGCTGCACGTAAGAACCGGTGGTGTCCAGGTAGAGGACGAGGACCCTAGAAGATGTAGAGCCAGTTCATATTGTTTTCTGGCCTTTTCCGCCTTTTGAACGTTGTCACCATCTGCCTTATTGATTGCCACCGCGTCCGCCAACTCTAATACACCTCTTTTAATCCCCTGAAGCTCATCCCCCGCGCCAGCAAGCATAAGCACAAGAAAAAAATCAACCATGGACGCGACAGTTGTTTCAGATTGACCCACCCCAACGGTTTCAACAATAATGACATCAAAGCCGGCTGCTTCACAAATAATCATAGCTTCTCTGGTTTTTCTTGCCACGCCGCCAAGCGTACCCCCTGACGGAGATGGACGGATAAATGCGTTTTCATGAGCGGAGAGCCTTTCCATCCGCGTCTTATCCGCCATAACACTCCCGCCGCTTCGAGAACTGCTTGGATCGACCGCAAGTACAGCCACACGCTGCCCTTTCCCGACCAGGAACATACCGAGACTCTCTATAAAAGTAGACTTCCCGACACCGGGAACACCCGTTATCCCCAACCGAATCGAACCGCCAATATTGGGAAGCAGCCGGTTGATTATCTCGCGGCCTAAATCCTGATGATCCGGATGAGAACTTTCAATCAGCGTAATGGTTCTGGCCAGGATCCGTCTGTTTTTCGACAGCACACCCTCAATATAATGCGACGCGTTTTTTAAGTTTGTATCATGATCGCTCATGGCACTTTTCAGCTTACCGCCTTTAAATGGAAGTGACAAGTAACGGATAAATAGTAAATAGTTAACAAAACGGCTGTCTTTCCAGTCGTCCCTATTTACTGTTCCCTGACGAAGCTTCGTCTCAAACAGGTGAGTTGAGATAACAATTACCTCACTGATCGGAACGAAGTGATGCCGGATACTGGTTTCTGGATACTGGATATTTATAGGGGATCTCAGCTTTTTTGCCAGCATCCAGCATCAAGCATCCAGAATCAACTGGTAATTTGTAGCAATGATTACCGATTCTAAAAACTCAGCTCAAAATTCACGATCTTGGCCTATGAAAACAATTAGTTGCTATTCACTATTCACCATTCACTCGTTACTATTTACCTCTCGCCTCTAGTCTCTCGCTCCTCGTCTCCTGCCCTACTTCTCCAAGGTATTCAACACCTGATTTGCCGCATCTGTTACAATCGTACCTGGGCCGAATATCCCTGCCACACCAGCCTTTAGGAGGAATTCGTTATCACTGGGCGGGATGATACCGCCGATAACAACGTGTATCGTATCGCCCCCTTCCTCTTTGAGTGCTTTTTTAAGCTGTGGGACCAAAATCTTATGCCCTGCGGCAAGAGATGATACGCCCACAACATGCACATCATTTTCAACAGCCATCCGTGCGGCCTCTTCAGGGGTCTGAAACATTGGGCTGATATCCACGTCAAATCCAAGATCAGCAAAACCGGTAGCGATCACCTTGATCCCTCTGTCATGACCATCCTGTCCCATTTTTGTCACAAGTATTCTGGGCCTTCTTCCTTTTTTCTCCTTGAATTCATCCGTTCTCTTTCTTATGGATGAAATAATCTCGCTGTCACCGTACTCAGATGCATATACACCCGATATGCACTGGGTGGTGGCCACATACCTGCCAAAGACCTTTTCAATAGCATCAGAAATTTCTCCAACCGTTGCCCTGGCCCGTACCGCGGGGATACAGGTCTCTAATAAGTTGCCACCCGATTCCGCGCATTTGGTAATCGCATCAAGCGCCTTTTGCGTAACTGTATTGTCCCGTTTCTTTTTTATCTCGCCCAGCCTTGCAACCTGCTCTTCGCGAACCGTATCGGAAACTTCAAGCACATCAATTGGAATGTCTTCATCAAGTTGATATTTGTTTACACCTACGATCACGTCTTTTCCCTGGTCAATTCTGGCCTGCCGCCTGGCCGCGGACTCTTCGATTCTCATTTTGGGCATCCCGGATTCAATGGCTTTTGCCATTCCGCCAAGCTCCTCGACCTCTTTCATTATCTTTTTCGCTGCTTCGATAATTCCGTTTGTCAGGGACTCAACATAATACGATCCCCCAAGGGGATCCACGACGCGGCATACCTGGGATTCTTCCTGAACAATGATCTGTGTGTTCCTGGCAATCCTTGCGGAAAAATCAGTGGGAAGGCCCACTGCTTCATCAAAGGCATTTGTATGCAACGACTGTGTGCCGCCAAGAACCGCGGACATACATTCAAGAGTGGTCCGTATGATGTTATTATATGGATCCTGCTGGGTCAGGCTCCAGCCGGACGTCTGACAATGCGTTCTTAGCATACATGACCGTTGATCTTTGGGATTGAATCCGCTGATAATTTCCGCCCACAGATATCGAGCAGCCCTGAGCATCGCGATATCCATAAAAAAGTTCATCCCTATCCCAAAAAAGAAGGAAAGCCTCGGTGCAAAATCATCAATGCCCATACCGGAATCAAGCGCAGCTTTTACATATTCCAATCCATCCGCCAGTGTAAAAGCGGTTTGAAGAACGGAATCGGCGCCCGCTTCCATCATGTGGTATCCGCTAATGCTG
>JAFDFT010000040.1 GCA_019309685.1 Deltaproteobacteria bacterium | reverse complement strand
TTTAGCAAAAAGCCTTGTATATTAATCGTTTAAGTTGAGGTTTATCCTCAAATTGTTACACCCACCTAGTTTTGATTTTTCTTGACACCTATAGAACAAAAAACTATTAAAATAAATATATTAGAAAATAATACCCATCAGTAGATCAGAAAAAAGGAGGCGTATTTCGATGATTCTTGATATTGGATTTGAAACAATGACAAGAGAAGACCTCGAAGCTGTGCAATTGCGAAGATTACGTGCCACCATAGAGCGTGTGTACAACAGTGTTCCTTTCTATGTGAAGAAGTTTAAGGAAGCGGGGCTTACACCTGAAGATATCCAGTCGCTGGATGACTTAAAACGGATCCCATTTACTGAAAAGCAAGATCTCCGTGACAATTATCCATACGGAATGTTCGCTGTGCCCATGGAGGACATTGTAAGGATTCATGCTTCATCCGGAACAACAGGTCAGGCCACAGTGGTTGGCTATACCGCAAAAGATGTGGATACTTGGGCAGATCTTATGGCCAGATCACTCGCTGCAGGCGGCGCCACAAGAGGTGATATCATACATAACGCTTATGGATACGGCCTCTTTACAGGCGGATTGGGCGTTCATTACGGCGCTGAAAAATTGGGAGCATCCGTCATACCGGTGTCGGGAGGAAATACCAAAAGACAAATTGTTATCATGAAAGATTTTGGTCCCACGATTTTAACTGCTACGCCATCGTATGCGCTTCATTTGTCTGAGGTGGCTGATGAAGCCGGTGTTTCTTTTGAAGATTTAAAATTCAAATACGGCATATTCGGTGCTGAGCCATGGTCAGAAAAAATGCGGGAAGAGATAGAAAAGAAATTAAATCTGGTTGCTGTTGATATCTACGGGCTTAGTGAGGTTATCGGGCCGGGTGTTGCCATTGAATGCTATGAAGGGAAGCAGGGGCTTCATATTTTTGAAGATCATTTTATCCCTGAAATTATAGATCCAAACTCTGGAGAAGTCCTTCCTCTAGGTGAAACAGGCGAGTTGGTTTTTACATCAATCACCAAAGAAGCATTCCCGATCATTCGGTACAGAACGCGTGATATTACTTCGCTAAATCCTGAGCCCTGTGTATGTGGCAGAACCCATATTCGAATGAACAGGGTTAGCGGTCGTTCAGATGATATGCTGATTATTCGGGGCGTGAATGTATTTCCATCTCAGATTGAAAGCATTCTTATGGAGATGAAAGGTGTGGAGCCTCACTATCAGATCGTTGTTGATAGAGTAGAAAATCTTGATATGTTAACGGTCATGGTCGAAGTGGGTGAAAAAGTGTTTTCAGATGAAGTCAAACTTTTGCAAAAACTGGAAGCAAAAATTACGGAGAATATCAAAGAATTTTTAGGTGTTTCAGTAAAGGTTAAACTCGTTGAGCCCAAAACCATCGCCAGAAGTGAGGGCAAAGCGGTTAGAGTAATAGATAATCGTGAACTGTAACGGCTTAATAAAAACCATAAATGTGATGGCAAAGTAGAAAGGTCAAATTCAAGGCGAGCAAATCCTGAGGAATGAGGCGTACTTATCGTACGTCGAGTGAGTTCAGGATGCATCGCAACACAGAAGTTGGACTTTTTACGAGACCATCAGGCTTTAAGTGAATCCTTTATCACAAGGAGGATAAAAATGAGGGTAGAGCAGATTTCAGTATTTTTAGAAAATAAAGCAGGGCGCCTTGCTGAAGTTACATCTATTTTATCTGAGGCAGATATCAATATACGGGCGCTTTCTTTAGCAGATACCTCCGATTTTGGTGTTTTGAGATTGATCGTTGATGACAATCAAAAAGCGGTTGAAACTCTAAAAAACCGTGGATTTACAATTGGAGAGACGGATGTTGCTGCTGTTGAAGTAGAAGACAGACCCGGCGGACTTCATAAAATTCTCGAGATTTTAAACGAATCACAGGTAAATGTAGAATATATGTATGCATTTGCGCCTTACAGTGGCGATAAAGCTGTCATGATTTTCCGATTCGATAACATTGATGAGGCTGTAAAAATTCTGTCTAAAAATGGTGTAAATGTCATTAACGGCAACGACGTCTATACCATGTAAATTCCTGAGTATTAAAAGAAATAAAACTTGACAGAATGCTGGTTGCTTTGTATAAGCCCAATGAATCATGGAAGATACGTGCATGAACAAATTGAATACCGTTACTGATATTTTAGTAGTAACGTAAAGTCCTAATAAGAGTTTAAAAAAAATAACAAAAGGAGCGTAATATGATGAAAAAGGTATCAAAGAAACCGATTGTCAAAGCCATTGTCGTCATTTCAGTGATTTTATTGTGCGGTATCTTTATGTTTTCATGCACATCTAAAAAGGTAGATGAAAAAGCGGAAGTTTATAAAGTCGGTGCTGTTTTTTCAGTCACCGGCCGGGCATCCTTTTTAGGAGACCCGGAAAAGAAAACCGCTGAACTGATAGTTGAAAAAATAAATGCCGACGGAGGAATAAACGGGCACAAACTGGAACTGATTGTTTATGATACTGAAGGGGATGCCACCAAATGTAATCTTGCAGTGAAAAAGCTGATAAACCAGGATAAGGTTTCAGCGGTAATTGGCCCATCTATTAGTGGAAATTCAATGGCTGTTGTACCAGTTGCTGAAGAAACGGAAACACCCCTGGTATCATGTGCTGCCAGCTACAAAATTGTTTTTAATGAAGAAACAGGAAAACCATATAAATGGGTATTTAAAACTCCCCAGTCAGATTCCATGGCTGTTGAGGCAATTTACACGAATCTGAAGAAAAACGGTATTACTAAAATAGCCATCATGAGCGTTACATCAGGTTTTGGGGCCAGCGGTCGAGGCGAGCTTCTTAAATACGCATCGGAATATGGTTTAACAATTCTTGCAGATGAACAATATGGGCCTAAAGATACTGACATAACAGTGCAACTGACAAAAATTAAAGGGAAGGCTCCTGAGGCAATTGTTAACTGGTCAATTGGTCCGACTCAGGTTTTGGTGCTTCGTAATCGCAGTGATCTTGGAATGAATGATATTCCTTTTTATCAAAGCCATGGATTTGGAAGTCGTAAAAATATAGAGCAAGCTGCGGGTACTGCGGAAGGTGTATACTGTCCATTAGGTGCTTGCAATATTGCCGAGTTGTTACCAGATTCACATCCTCAGAAAAAAGTTACAATGAAATATATGGAAGAATACAAAGCGAAATATAATGAAGGATTGAGTTCATTTGGCGGACACGCATGGGATGCTTTGTATATAGTTGCAGCAGCGCTTGAAGCTGTTGGTAACGATAAAGCCAAGATAAGGGATTATATCGAAAATATAAAAGGATATGTTGGTCAGCATGGCGTTTTTAATTTTTCACCGGATGACCACAATGGCCTGACCAAGGAAGCCTTCAATATGGTCGTCGTGAAGGACGATGACTGGGCGTTGGTTGAATGATCAATTTACGCTGAATGTTTGTTGTTTGTAAAAGCTTCATTTTTGTGAGGGTGGTGAAATATATACCACCCTCGCTTTTTTTTAAGCAATCGTTAATTGATATGGGAACGAAAAGAAGAGAATAAATTTTACTGATTATATTTTATTTATTTTCTTGAATAAATTATTTCAATATACGTTGAGGTGAAATCAGTATATGGATGGAGCAAGTACAAGTCAGATTTTACAGTACTTAATTACTGGAATAACCATCGGGAGCATTTATGCAATGGTGGCTATCGGGTTTAATATTATTTACAATGTTACAGATATTATTAATTTTGCCCAAGGTGAATTTGTTATGCTGGGTGGCATGAGTATGGTTTTGTTTCATGTCATCCTTGGCATTCCTATTATTATAGCATTTCTTTTTACTATTATTTTAGTTACCTTAGTGGGTTTAATTGTAGATAGATTCGCGATACGTCCTATCCGTCAGCCATCCGTTCTTACACTCATTATTGCTACCATTGCTGTATCTATTTTGTTAAAAGGCATTGCCATGTTTGCGTGGGGCAAAGATCCCCTTGACCTACCTGCTTTTTCAGGGCGAACGCCAATTCAATTATTTGGTGCAGTGATTCAGCCGCAATACCTTTGGGTCATTGGATTATTAGTAGTAACGGTTTTGATCCTCACTTTCTTTTTTGAAAAGACAATCATCGGAAAAGCGATGCGCGCGTGTGCGGATAACCCTGATGCGGCAAGTCTTGTAGGTATTAATGTGAAGAAAATGATAATGCTGTCCTTTTCACTTTCAGCCGGTATTGGCGCTATAGCCGGCATTGTAATTACTCCCATTTCGTTAATGGAGTATGATCGAGGAGCGATGCTCGCGATAAAAGGTTTCAGTGCGGTTATCCTTGGTGGTTTGGGAAGTTTTCCCGGTGCAATCGTAGGAGGATTACTCATAGGGATTATTGAATCCCTAGGTGCTGGACTCATATCTTCAGGCTACAAAGATGCTTTCGCGTTAATTGTCTTGCTCGGGGTATTATTTTTTAAACCGAGCGGCCTCTTAGGGAATATAGAAATAAGTAAAATTAAAAGGTTTTGATAGATGCTGAAAATCCAAAAGCTTCATATTGGAATATTCGCTTTTTTCATTATAAGCTTTCCATTTGTAATAAGCAGAATTCCGGCACTTGGGAATTACACAAATATAATGGTCTTTGCCGGCATATATACTATTATTACAATTGGTTTAAGCTTATTTATTGGATATGCAGGTCAGATATCACTCGGGCACGCGGCCTTCTTTGGCATAGGCGCTTATACCTCAGGAATTCTGACAGCTCGTTTTGGAATTAATCCTTGGATGTGTTTAATCATTGGTATTTTTATTGTTTCAGTTATTGCATTCCTGGTAGGCGCTCCTTCGCTAAAACTTAAAGGGCATTATTTGGCGATGGCGACACTTGCTTTCGGGATAATTGTTTACATTATTTTTAATCAAGAGCTTGAATATACAGGCGGCCCGGATGGCATGACAGGCATTCCGGGTTTAAGCTTGTTTGCCCTTAAACTAAACTCTGTGGAAAAATATTACTTCTTTGTTTGGGGGATTGTTTTTGCAGCTTTTCTTTTTACCATTAATTTAATTCAGTCACGTACCGGAAGAGCATTACGTGCAATACATGCAAGCGAAGCCGCCGCAAGCGCGATGGGTATAAACGTTCCAAGATTTAAGCTAATTGTTTTTATTTATTCCGCTATTCTCGCTTCTCTTGCAGGAAGTCTATATGCGCATTATATTAACTTTATCAATCCTTCTTCCTTTGACCTCTTCTTTGCAATCAAACTCCTTATTATGATCGCATTAGGTGGGATGCATAGTATTTGGGGTGCGATTGTAGGAGCTGTTTTGATAACATTTTTAAATTACGAATGGCTTCATTTTTTTAAGGAGTTTGAGGTTATCATTTATGGGGCCATACTCCTTTTAGTTACAATTTTCCTTCCAGATGGACTTGTAGGTATTCCTGGGATAATTAAAAAATTTGTTAAACGTAAATTGTAATTGATCAAAAAGGTTATATATATCGCGTTGGCTTAAACATATGAAAGAAGAACTCAAAGAAAATATTCTTGAAGTTGAAAATCTGGCAATGGTGTTTGGCGGACTTACCGCGTTGACAGATACAAAATTTCAATTAAAAAAGGGAACCATAAAAGCCATCATTGGACCTAATGGCGCTGGGAAAACTACGCTATATAACATCATAACAGGATTTTTATCTCCTACAAGAGGAAACGTTTGGTTCAAAGGTCAAAAAATAAGCAATTTAAAACCTCACGAGATTGCTATTCGTGGTATTTCAAGAAGTTTTCAAACCATTGAGCTTTTTGATAACATGACAGTCCTTGAAAATGTTATGGTGGGATGTCATTCAAGAATTAAAATGTCATTCTTCGCATCAGGAATGGGGTTTGGCACCGTCAAAAAGAAAGAAGAACAGATTCGATCGCGAGCTTTGGATGTTTTAAAATTTATAGGGCTTTCTGATAAATATAATGAAATGGCGGATAGTTTGCCCCTTGGTGAACAAAAATATCTTGAGATCGGTAGAGCCCTTGCCAGTGATCCGGAATTAATATGTTTGGATGAACCCGCGGCAGGGTTAAATGAAACGGAAACTCATATTGCTTCTTCTCTAATAAAGGCCATAAAGGAAAAAGGGGTCACTGTTCTTTTAGTTGAACATGATATGAAGGTGGTAATGAATATTTCAGATGAAATATTAGTTCTTAATAATGGACAAGTGATAGCCGAAGGATCGCCAGAAGAAATTCAAAACAACCCCAGTGTCATCAAGGCATATTTGGGAGACGTAACGCAACATGCTTAAAATAAGTAAACTCAACGCATATTATGATACAATACCAGCGCTTAAAGGAATCTCTATTGATGTCCCTAAAGGAAAAATTGTTTCAATCATTGGCGCAAACGGCGCTGGGAAATCCACGCTATTAAAAGTTATTTCAGGACTTGTTCAATCAAAAAATGGTCAAATAGTATATCAAGGAAACAATATCGCAAATTTGTCACCGGATAAAATTGTTAGGTATGGAATAGCACAGGTTCCTGAAGGCAGACAAATTTTTATTCATCTGTCAGTAAAAGATAATATCCATTTAGGTGCGTTTTTATACTATAAAAGACGTAATAAAAATGATATTAATAACAGAATTAAACATGTTTATGAAATGTTTCCGATACTTGAAAAAAGGTCTCAACAAATAGCCGGAACTCTTTCCGGCGGTGAACAACAAATGCTTGCAATTGCTCGTGCGCTGATGTGCAAGCCTGAATTGCTCCTCCTTGATGAACCCTCCATGGGGATTGCCCCTATCATTGTACAGGAAATATTAGCTGTCATCAAACAGCTGAATAAATCAGGCACTACGATTCTTCTAGTGGAACAAAATGCCAAAGCTGCCTTAGAGATTGCGAACCATTCATATGTATTGGAAAATGGGGAAATCGCACTTGAAGGACTTGCCCAGGAATTAATCAATAATCCAAAAGTTAAAAAAGCTTATCTTGGTGGATAGAGTCTTCCTTCAGCGATGCCCCATTTAATCTCACCGAAAGAATTTTGAAATTCTAACAGGTTCTTATTTAAACAGAGAATCTCGAATACCGAATCACGAAGTTTTATTTTATATTTTCCCAATGGTGTTCTGCATTTCCTTCGATATTCGGCGTTTATTATTCGATATTTTTAAGCAAGGTTGTTGTAATCGAGAAAAATATATTTCTAAACGCTTATTTATTTAAAGGTTTTTAGCGTTGCATATATGAATTCTATTAGAATAATAAATTCATTTGGTGATGACCCATTTTTATTAATTTGACACTTAGTGTTAATCAGTCTATATTTTACACTATTCCAAGGATACAAAAAATGATAAAATTAAAACGGAAAATACGTTGATGAAACCTACAGAAACAATTCAATTCCAAATCATTTGGGGAGTTCTTCTCATACTGGCCGGGATAGGTGTTTTTTATCGAATCCCACAGGTAATGCCGAGATTGGCTGACCTTGAGATATTTACGTCCATCATTCCTTTTATTAAGTTTTGTTTTTATTTGATCGGAATTATTCTTTTTGGCGGCGGCATACAGAAAGTTTATAAAAACATCTCAAAAATTAAAGAAGAGAAAACCGAAGAATAAATACGGAAAAATAGCAATTTGTGGATAGGCACTAATTAAATTCCGAGAAGTCTTGAGAAAATTGATTGATGTATGAACAAAGATTAAAGGAAGAATCGATATGGCACAAACACCTAAAAGAGTAATTGAAAAAGACCAACATGTCGAACACTTAAAGTCTGAAGTGGAGTATAGAACCAGACTTCAAGAGATAGGAAATAAAATTTACGCAGCTGCAAGCCTTGATGAAATTTTAATTAATTTAAAAGACGAAATTACTGAATTTTTTGGAGCTGAAAGGTTAACCGTGTTTGTTGTAGACGGAAAAAAAAGAGAACTTGTCTCCCGGTTTAAATCTGGTGATGAGATTGGGGAAATTAGAATTCCTGTATCAGCAAAAAGCATTGCCGGTTATGTCGCGTTTCATCAGAAAATGATCAATATTAAAGATGTTTATAGTGAAAAAGAGCTCGCTGGTATAGACCCTGAACTTGAGTTTGATAAAAGCTGGGATCAAAAAACCGGCTTTATTACCAGGCAGGTGCTTGCTTATCCGATTATATTCAAGAAATATATTCTCGGCGTTCTTCAGATGATAAACCAAAAAAGTGGAGGTGTGTTCACTGGAAATGATGAACAATCAGCGGAAAAGCTTTCAGAGATATTAGGCATCGCTTTATTTAACCAGAAAAGGATGGCCAAGGGAAGGACCAGTAAGTTCGATTATTTGCTTGAAAATCATATTTTAACAGAGAAAGAACTTCAGAAATCAATTGAAGTGGCAAGACAAAGAAAGATACCAATTGAGAACATCCTGATGGATGAGTTGAAACTTTCAAAAAAGCAAATCGTTAAATCGCTGGGTGAATTTTATGAGGTACCTTATATTGAATTCAGCCAGAATACACCGATTCCTGGAGAACTGATGGCAGGACTGAAAGTTCCCTTTATGAAAAAAAATGTGTGGGTTCCTTTAAAATCAGAAGACGGTAAAATTATCATCGCAATTGATAATCCTCATGATTTGCAAAAGATTGATGAACTCAAACCACTTTTTTCCGGGAGAGCGGTAAACTTAGTTGTTGCGCTGCCCCAGGATATACAAAAATTTATTAAATTATTTTCACATGAAGAAGAAGAGATTGCTGAAATCGACGATATTCTTTCTCAGCTTCAAGCGGAGTCGGATTATATCGAAGAGGCGGAATCGGCTATAGCAGATGAAGACAGCGCGGTTGTACAGCTGGTAAATAAAATAATACTTGATGCTTATTTACGAGGAGCGTCTGATATTCATATTGAGCCCTATCCAGGCAAAGAAAATACTCAAGTAAGGATACGAATTGATGGGAGCTGCGCTGTATATCAAACCATACCATTTAGCTATAAAAATGCGGTGGTTTCTAGAATTAAAATTATGTCAGATCTTGATATTGCCGAGCGTCGAAGACCGCAGGACGGTAAAATAAAATTTAAAAAATACGGCGGAAAGGATATTGAACTTCGAGTTGCCACAGTGCCGACACAGGGCAGGATAGAAGATGTGGTGATGAGAATTCTTCCAAGTGGTGATCCGCTTCCACTGGATCAGATCGGATTTTCAAAACCAAATTATGATAATTTTGTAAGCACTATTGAAAAACCCTACGGGTTGATATTTGTATGCGGCCCAACAGGATCGGGAAAGACAACAACTCTTCATTCCGCCATGAGCTTTATCAATAAAGTTGATACAAAAATCTGGACAGCCGAAGACCCTGTAGAGATTACACAAAAAGGATTAAGGCAGGTACAGATTAGGGCCGAAATAGGCTTTGATTTTGCTGCAGCAATGCGATCATTTTTACGTGCCGATCCGGATGTCATTATGGTCGGGGAGATGCGGGACAAAGAGACAACCAGAATTGGAATCGAAGCATCGTTAACGGGTCACCTGGTACTTTCAACACTTCATACTAACAGTGCTACTGAAAGCATCACACGGCTACTTGACATGGGAATGGATCCATTTAATTTTGCAGACGCCATATTAAGTATTCTCGCACAACGATTGGTGAGGACTTTATGCACAGATTGTAAAAAAGCATATAATCCCTCAGAAAGAGAATATGAAGATCTGGTAAGGGAATACGGGAAAGATGAGTTTATGAATAAAGTTAGCACGCCTTATTCAAAAAATATGGTTTTGTTCAAATCAGAAGGGTGCTCCACTTGCAACGATACAGGGTATAAGGGTAGAATGGGAATACATGAACTCCTCATGGGGACTGATGAAATGAAGGCTCTCATTCAAAACAGTGCCCGGATGGAGGAACTGAGAAGGAAGGCCGAAGAAGATGGTATGGCAACATTAAAACAAGATGGAATTGAAAAAATATTTCAAGGACATTGTGATCTGCTTCATGTAAGGAAAGTATGTATTCGGTAATAGCTTAATTTCATTTTGATTTTGTTAGTGCTTTTCTGTATTTTATTAATTGCTTTTCATAATGAGATCGATCCGCTTTAGCAAGTTCAAGTGCCTTCATTTCAGTTGCAACCGCTTCATTATACATGTCATTTACAAAGTAACTCTCAGCAAGCGTATCAAGTATATGGGGTTCCTTTCTGATTTGAGC
>JAFDFT010000370.1 GCA_019309685.1 Deltaproteobacteria bacterium | reverse complement strand
AAATCAGATATTATTCCGCTTTAATACCCCGACCGCTTGCGGCGGGGAATTTTATTTTCCGATATTTATACCTCATCTATATAAGAGATACAAAAAACTAAATAAAAAAAGCTATACTCTTAAACCATTCGTAATTACCAACAGTTTCCATTTTTTTTACGCTCATTTGAGGTATTATTCATCTTCCCGAACAAAAGGCTTTTCTTTAATTTTCCCATTTTGTTCTTTGAGTAAAAGCGTTATCTTTTTTTCAGTTTCATCCAGTTTGTCAGAACAGTATTTTGACAGTTTGATGCCATCTTCAAATTTTTTAATCGCTTTTTCTAAAGGGAGATCTCCCTCTTCAAGATCGTGGACAATTTGTTCTAATTGCTTTAAGGATTGCTCAAAACTTTTTTCAACCATTATAAATGTCCCTTTTATCTATTTTTCAGTGGATATTGTGATTATATATTTTTTACGGTTAATTTACCCTTTGCTAAAATAATCTCAAGTTCCTGACCCTTATGTACTATTTTTGAATCTCGTACAACTGTCTGACCTTTAATGGTTCGAGTGATACTATACCCGCGGTCAAGTATGGAAGTAGGATTAAGAGCGGTTAATATTGAAACGTATCCGTTTAAATTTGACGTTTTTTGATCAATGAGTTTAGTTATAAAATAAAGCAGGTTAGACTTTCTTTGCTTAAGTTTATCTTTTAGCATCATGGCATATGATATAGGATTGTTTTTCAGCAGCACTTTTGATTGGACACGGAGTGTGTCCTTATTTTTTTGTATAATATACACAGTAACCCGGTTTAAACGCACAAAAAGATCTTCTATTTTCAATCTCAAATCACTTATTTTCCTTTCCTGGTTGAACAACCTTTTGGAAATATGTTTCCATTGATTGTTAATCGCTTGAAGATAGTTGAGAAATACTTTATTTAAATACTTAAACTCTTCATTGCATTTACTCACCAAATCATCTTTTACAGGAACAACTATTTCACCAGCAGCAGAAGGTGTAGGAGCGCGCATATCAGCCACAAAATCAATTATTGTATAATCTGTTTCATGTCCAATTGCGGACATTACCGGAATTTTTGACTCGAAAACTGCTCTTGCTACTTTTTCAGAGTTAAAAGCGTGCATATCCTCTATGGAACCACCACCACGTGCAAGAATAATAATATCTGAGGCATTATGCACAGCATATCGGCTGTTTATCAGCTCTAGGCCTGATACGATTTCATCTTCTGATTCATGTCCCTGAACTTTTGATGGAACAATTTCAATACGAATATTAGGGTAACGCCTTGTGATTATAGCTATTAAATCATGGACAACCGCACCGGTTGGAGATGTTATAATGCTAATTTTTTTGGGTAAAAAGGGGAGGGGTTTTTTAAATTTGTCCTTAAAAAGCCCTTCATCAGCAAGCCTGGCCTTTAGCTGTTCAAAGGCGGCAACAAGTGCGCCTTTGCCGTCCGGTTCAAGATATTCGAAAATGACCTGATAGGTTCCCCTGGGTTCATAAAGACTTAATCTTCCAAACCCGATAAGCACAAATCCGTCTTCCGGTTCGAATTTTAATTGACGATTTTGGTTGCGAAACATGACAGCATTTATCTGGGCAAGATCATCTTTTAAAGTAAAATAATAATGTCCGGATACAGCCTTTTTAAAATTTGAAACCTCTCCTTTAATCCAAATAAATGGATAGGTAGATTCAAGAATATCTTTTATTTCTGAAGTAAAAGTCGAAACCGTGTAGATATGTCCACGTGAATTAGCAGGAAAATTATTTTGATTACTGCCTGGATTCTTGGAATGAGCCATGCTTTATGAAATGGTTCAACGAATTAGTATAATGCATTGTATTTATAATAAATAGCCAAATGGCAAAATTAAACTGCCCGCACATAACGTCTGATAAGATATATTATGTTAACTTATTGATATTCGATAAATCTTCCTAATTATTTTTTTTGTGCTTTTCAATGGTCTCTCTTACCGCTGGTATAACATAAATATCTTCGTGTTTCAGAGTGCTGATAAAGGAGGCAAGAATCCTCACTTTTTTGCTGATATGTTTATTTTTATCAATGATAAATCGATCTTCCTCTTTAACTTTACAAAAACCGCTTTTCACTTTTAACCCGGTATTTTTAAAACTTTTCTCTAATACTATTACATCTAATTTTTCAGATGTGTTTTTTAATTCTTGATATATTTGATCTGGTTTCATATATATCTAAGCCTTATTATTTTGAAATTATTGATTGAGTATTATATTATATCAAATATTAAAAACAATCTAATTTTCACTATTGATCGTGTTTTTCGTTTTTAAGGATTAATTTTCTAATTTATAAAAACAATCTTATTTGGAGGTATGTATGGATTCTTTGTCAGTAAAACGAACTGATACCCAGGTAATGGTCAATGAGTTCATTCGTAGCGTTTACAATTGGATGGGAATCGGTCTCGCTGCAACCGGATTTGTCGCTTATTATGTGTCGAGTAATGAAGAGATCTTTAAAGCCGTATTTTCTATGAGATGGCTATTTTTCATTAGTGAGCTTGCCCTGGTATTTATCCTTGCCAGCAGAATTCATAAACTAAAATCATCTACTGCAACATTTTTGTTTCTGCTATATTCAATCTTAAACGGAGCGACCCTATCCATTATTTTCATCATTTATACGATGTCATCCATTGCATCGACTTTTTTCATATGCGCGGGCACATTTATCACATTCAGCATCTATGGATGGACAACCAAAAGGGATCTTACAGGATTGGGCCAGTTTATGTTTATGGGTCTGATCGGCATTATCATCGCGAGTGTTGTTAATATTTTTCTTAAAAATTCCGGGCTGATGATGATTATAAGCTATATAGGCGTCTTTATTTTCGTAGGTCTGACAGCGTATGATACCCAGTATATTAAAAATATGGCCCTTACACAGCCAGCTGACCTGGATGCAGGAGCAGTCAGAAAAGGAGCCATAATAGGAGCATTGAAGCTATACCTTGACTTTATTTTAATGTTTCAATACCTCCTTATGATTTTTGGCGGCGGAAGAGACTAATTTGAATCACACATAAAAGCCCCTGTATTTTGTTTAATAAATATAATACAGGGGCTTTATTTTTTAGATACTTACAAAATTGATTAGTGCCAATCCATTTATCAAAATTTAAAAGATGAGCGCCTTGAGGTTTTTCCAATCCAGAAATGAGTAATTTTTCGCAAGATCAAGGAAATTAAGATATTGCGCGGAGGCGTACTCAGTTGTACGTCGCACAAGCAATTACGAAAATTGACGCAGAGATTGCGGAAAAAGGCCATTTGTGGATGGAAACTAACCAATATTTTTCTTTACTATATCAGCTATTTTCTGGCACTGTTTTACTGTTTCCTCTGAGTTCGGTCCCTCAATCATAACCCGGCAAATTGGCTGTGTCCCTGAATATCGAACAAGCACCCTCCCCTCTTTTCCTAATTTTTTTTCAACAGTGTTGATTGTATCAATAACTTCAGAAAAATCATTCAAATCTGGTTTACTTTTTGCTTCCACGTTAATAAGAGCCTGGGGGTAAATTGTAATAATTTTTTTTAGCTCCGAAAGT
>JAFDFT010000369.1 GCA_019309685.1 Deltaproteobacteria bacterium | reverse complement strand
TGAAAGTGATTACCGATAAATGCCTGGGGTGCGGACTTTGCCATGTAACCTGTCCGGAAGAGGCAATAACTCTCGTTGAGGTCAGGCCCGCGGATTTTATTCCCGCATAGGAGCCTGCATGGATACCCTTTCGCTTTTTGATAGATCATCAAACTCAAACTGCAACATACAGTTAAAAATGGTTTTTGACATATAAAAATATTCCGTGTAGCATTTAAGAAAATGGTATTTTACGATACGACTCCTGGTCGGTTCAAAAACTATGTTCCTGAAAAACAGATAAAAAACGAAAGGGTATTTATATGCACGAACTTCCCGTAACCGAAAGTATTCTCGACATTGTGCTTAAAAATGCAAAAAAAAATGATGTGAAAAAAATAGTCACTATCTATCTGAATGTGGGTGAGCTTAGTGATTTGGAAGAAGAATGGATGCAAAAATATTTTCAATACCTGAGTAAAGGCACACTTGCTGAAACCGCGCAGCTAAGCTTTATAGTAGATAAAAATGACCTGGGTAAAATTCAGTGCCCGAAATGCAATGAGGAAAAGTGTACATTGAAATCAGGCAAGGAGTACTACATAAAGAATATGGAGGTAATATAAATGGACGAAATAAGGCTCATTGAAGTAAAAGAGGAAATACACGCAGATAATAAGGTGGTGGCTGAAAAACTGCGCGACAGGATGGCAGCTGAAAAAACATTTTTATTAAACCTTATGTCATCGCCCGGCGCAGGGAAAACCACTCTTATTTTGAAAACCATAGAGACGATAAAAGACGATCTTCGCATGGGTGTAATTGAGGCGGATATTGATTCCATTGTGGACGCTGAAAAGGTTGCAGCAGCGGGCATTGAAGCTATACAGCTTAGGACCGGCGGTTTTTGTCATCTGGACGCTTCAATGGTGGAGAAGGGACTCAACGGCTTGGATCTCAGTGTGCTTGATATGGTTATTATTGAAAATGTAGGGAACCTGGTATGTCCGGCTGAGTTTGATACAGGCGCGATTAAAAACGTAATGATTCTCAGTGTGCCCGAGGGAGATGATAAACCGCTTAAATACCCCCTTATGTTCAGTGTCTGTGATGTATTGCTTGTCAATAAAATAGATTATCTGGAAGCATCGGATTTTAATATGACCGCTCTAAATGAAAGAGTACTCGCCCTTAATCCGGACATAAAGATTTTTCAAACGTCGTCAAAGACGGGTCAGGGTATTGAAGATTGGGCGGCCTGGCTGCGGGAGGCAACAACGACGTTTATCCGGTAAAATCCAGCCTAAGTCCAATTCACATACAATAAGGACGCGCTAAAAGAAAAACTTCCCTCTTTCAAATTCCAATTGCCGGGTTTTGCAAGGTGAACCTATATAAAATATAATAAAATAAAACAGCGCGATATGATTTAAGCAACTATAATGAAAGGGTAAAAAACAACTTGACTAGCAGTTAAGTATGCAGTACTTACCTGATTTACGAGTTTGTCAAAAAGGCCAAAAGTATACGATTTGTTCACGATGAATGAACATGGCTGAAGTTAATAACATTAAAACTAGCCGCATGAGCGGCTGATAGTTTTAGGAGGGAACAATGCTTAGTTTTGGAATGTCAAAAGAACAGAAAATGATAAAAGATGAAGTTGCAAACCTTGTAAAGGGCGTTGTGACAGACAACGCAAAAGAGATGGATGAATCTGCTGAAATCCCGGCGGGATCTATTCAAAAAGCCTGGGAGTTAGGTGCTTCTATATCAGGGATTCCTGAGGAATATGGAGGGTTCGGCATGAAGGATTCTCCCATAGAGACCTCCATTATACTTGAGGAGCTTGCCTATGGGGATATGGCGTTTACCGTCGCTGTAACCGCGCCGTCTCTGTTTATCGGTCCTGTGAATGACATGGGTACTGAAGCGCAGAAGAAAAAGTATCTTCCGCTCTATTGCAAAGATGAATACACTCCATGCAGTTTAGCCATCAATGAACCCCATTTTGGATGTGATGCGGTGGACCTGAAAACATCTGCAGCGAAAAAGAACGGGTCATTTATTTTAAACGGAAATAAATGCTTCGTTCCGCTTGCAAAGCAGTCCTCGCATATCCTGGTCGCCGCTTCGCTTGATGGGAAGAATGAACTTTTCATCGTTAGCGGGGACAACCCGGGTATGGAAGTGAGCGAAAGAGAGAACAATTTGGGCCTTTACTCGCTCAGTACCCATGAAATTACACTAAAGGATTGTGAAATACCGGCTGAGGATCGTCTGGGCGGGGAAAGCGGCTGTGACTATGACAAGGTTCTTCAAAAGACACGGATCGGTATGTCGGCTCTTGGAACCGGCATGTCCCGGGCGTCATATGAATTCGCAAGGGATTACGCCAAAGAAAGGGTTCAGTGGGGAGAACCTATCGTTTACAGGCAGTCTGTGGCATTTATGCTGGCGGAGATGGCGTATGAGGTTGATGCCATGCGATTTATGACATGGCAGGCTGCTTCAAGATTTGAATCGACGGGGGATGCCAAACGTGAGTCCTATCTTGCTAAACTTTACGCAGGCGAAATGACCATGAAAGTTACGGATTACGGCGTTCAGATTTTAGGCGGCCATGGATACATAAGGGAGTATCCTGTTGAACGATACTACAGAAACGGTAGGGGCATCAGTATTCTTGAGGGAATGGCGACCGTTTAACAAACAAAAAGCAATTTTATTCTACATAATTTCGGGAGGCTATAATGATAAATTTAGAATTAACAAAAGAACTTCAGCAGACGAAGGATTTTTTGCATGGTGTCGGTAAAGATCTCTTCCGGCCGATTGCCAGAAAATATGATGTTGCCGAACATGAATATCCTAAAGAGCTTGATGTGATGAAAGCCGCTCAGGCTCCAAAAGAGAAGAAAGAAGAGAAAGACAAGGGAAAATCTTCTAAACCGAAAACGGCCAATTTGATGGCAGTTATTTCAACCGAGGAAGTATGCTGGGGAGATCTCGGCCTTACGCTGACCATTCCGGGTCGCGGTCTGGGAAATGCGGCAATTGATGCTGTGGGAACGGAAGAACAGAAAGAACGATTTGGAGGGAAATGGGCAGCTATGGCCATTACAGAACCGGAAGCCGGGTCTGACGCGTTTTCACTTGTTACCACAGCGGAGCTTGATGGCGATGAGTGGGTACTAAACGGCGAGAAAATTTTTGTGACCGCAGCAGACAGATGCGAACTTGTTATCGTATGGGCCACAATTGACAAGAGTGCCGGCAGGGAAGGAATCAAGTCCTTTGTTGTTGAAAAGGGAACCCCTGGATTTAAACTGGAATACCTTGAACACAAGCTGGGGATACGGGCATCTGATACAGGGACCTTTGTATTAAAAGATTGCAGAATTCCCAAGGATAATCTGTTGGGAACCGCCGAAGTAAAGAAGTCGGGAGGCTTCAAGGGAGTGGCGCAGACATTTGACAACACACGGCCCCCGGTTGCGGCCATGTCGCTTGGTGTTGCCCGTGCGGCTCTTGAATTTACAAAGGAAAAGATGGAAGAAAGCGGTATTCAGTTTGACTATCATAAAAATCCTAATAATTTAAGCGCCAATGAGAAGGAATACTACCTCATGGAGGCCAACCTCGAAGCCATGCGTCTTCTTATTTGGCGGGCGGCCTGGATGGCCGATAACGGCGAGCGGAACAGTCTGCAGGCATCCATGTGCAAGGCAAAAAGCGGCAAGGCAGGCACACTGATTGCCCAAAAATGCTGTGAACTGCTTGGGCCGCTTGGGTTTACACAAAAAGAGCTTCCCGAAAAATGGATGCGGGATGTAAAGATTACGGATATTTTTGAAGGAACAGGACAGATCATGCATAGAAACATCGCACGGCAGATTCTAGGTATGACTGTAAAATAATCCCTGAATCTTGCAGGTTGGCGCAAAATTCAGGTACTAGTTTTGTATAAATAAAGAAAAGGGCTTCCCATGATTTGCGGGGAGCCCTTTTCTTTTGAGGCCGTTGTCTATACATATATTATTTATTTTTAATCATTTTGATCCGGGTCAAGTTAAATGGAAACGCTGATTTCGGTGTCCAGGTGTAATCGATCCTGTTTCGCATGGCGTATATCTGG
>JAFDFT010000368.1 GCA_019309685.1 Deltaproteobacteria bacterium | reverse complement strand
CCAACAGCGGATGCGCTGATTAAAACCTGTTCTTTATCCGCCGGCATGGCTTGAACAATATTTCGGGTTGTCAGGATACGTGAATCATAAATCTGGGATTTTGTTTTTTTCGTCCAGTAACGGAAAATACTTACTCCGGCCAGATTTATAATGGCATCTGCTTTCGAAATAGCTTTTTGCCAGTCGCCTTCTTTGGAAGAATCAGCGGAGATGTAATTAAAGTTTTGATTGCCTTCAAGCGGATGCGCTGGCGATCTGCCCATTCCAGTGACTGTATGGCCCTGGTCTAGAAGTAGGTGGGAAAGCTTGGTTCCGATGAAGCCGGTTGAACCAGTGATGAACACTTTCATTGTGTTAATCCCCTTGGCTTCGCAAAAAGCCCAATTTCTTTGTTGTGCGGCATCCCTCGTCCATTCGGCGTACTATAAGAGACCTTTGCAAAACCCCACTTTTTGCCCAATTTCTACGTCAAGCTCAAATTTCAATCCTCGAAATACTTTAAGTATTCCTGTGGTTAAAATTATCGCTTTCCTTGAACTTGAGCAAAAATCAGCATTTTCCAAAAGTCTCTACAAATATTCCTCATTCCTCAGGATTCGCGACGCCTTGAACTTGGACTTTTTACTTTGCCTTAAAACATCAAGTTTATCGTTAATAAAATAATAAATAAATTGAGTAGCATTAAATCATACAACGCTTGCAATGTGTTTTTCGATTTCGGATTTTGGAAGCGCTCCAACCAGGGTATTTACAGCCTTGCCATTTTTAAAAATCATCATAGTCGGAATACTTTTAATGCTGAACCGAGAAGCTGTCTGAGGATTTTGATCCACATCCAGCTTGGCTATTTTGATTCTTCCAGCGTATTCTTTTGCAAGCTGTTCAAGAACCGGCGCAACAGCCTTGCATGGCGCGCACCAGGGTGCCCAGCAGTCTAAGAGAACGGTTCCGGGATGTTGGACAATTTCCTTTTCAAAAGACTGATCTGTGATATCAACAGGATGATCATAAATCGGAACTGAGGGCAAACGTTCACGGCACTTCCCGCACACCGGTTTGTCGTTTAAACGGTTTTTGGGAATACGATTTTTGGTACCGCACTTGGCACACTTTATTATAATAGATTCCATAGTTAGCTACCTGCGTAATTTTAATTGTCTTCAAATCGCTTGGAAGAAAGGGATCAGGGATTCCCCTCGAAAAACATCGGGGTCTTCGACAAAGGTTCGAGCGATAGAATTTTCCCTAATTTTATTTTAGGTCTCTTTGGCAAACATATTTTCTGATTTATAGTTTTGATAGTACGTTATTAAGCCTTTCTTCGCTGTATTTTTTATTAATCAAAGTACTTTCTTTTAAAGTATCAATTCGGTCTGTAAATGACGGTGTGTCTTTCTGGAATATAATACCTGTTGGTATTTTGTCACCCCAATCTTGAGAAATTTCCATGGCCCTCATCCAGTTATCCGGAACATAATCCGTCTTTTCAAGATCATATACGCGGGATTTATACCAGGAATGCGTATTGATACGGTTAAAAGAAACGCATGGCTGAAGGATATCAATTATGGAAAATCCCTTATGTGTGACACCTGATTCAATGAGCTTGCTAAGCTGTTCGCCATCTCCGGAAAAACCCCGGGCAATAAAGGTGGCGCCCAAAGACAGAGCAAACGAGATGGGATTTAAGGGCGCGGATATAACTCCGTGGAGCTGAATTTTTGTGACCGTTCCAAGTTCCGATGTCGGAGATGCCTGGCCTTTGGTTAAGCCGTATACCATGTTGTTGTGTACAAGCAGTGTGAGATCAATATTTCTTCTGATAGCATTTATGAGATGATTGCCGCCTTCTCCGTAACAATCACCGTCCCCTGAATTTACTACAATGGTAAGATCATGATTTGCGATTTTCGCGCCGGTAGCGATGGGCAGGGCCCTTCCGTGCAAGGAGTGAAACGCGTTGCATTTTAAAAAGTGGGGCGTTTTAGCGGCCTGGCCTATTCCGGAAACAATCAGCAGTTTTTGGGGAGAGATGCCAAGGTCAACAAAGGCATTTTTCATTGCTGACAGGATATCGAAGTTGCCGCATCCCGGACACCACTTATTTTCAAAATCCGAATTATAAACATTTATATCAAGCATGGGTTTCCTCATATAAATTGTATGACGCGTTCCACTATATCATTGGGGTATATTGGTCTTCCGTCAAATTTTAAAATAGCGTCTGAATATGAAAGGCCGGTTAGTTCTCTAATCAGTTGACCAAGCTGGGCGGTTTGATTCAGTTCCACCATGACAAATTTTTTGCACTTTTCAAGGGCTGATATTACATGATCGGATGGAAAAGGCCAGATATCAGAAAAGATCAAGCACCCTACATCCATTTTCCTACTTCTTAATACTTCTACAGCTTCCATAACAGCGCCCTTTGTTGACCCCCAGCATACAAGAAGTGTTTTACTTTTTTCATAAAGAAGCTGCGGAGGCTTCATCTCTTTAATCATATTTTTTACTTTTGATCGCCGCTTACGGGCCATATTGACCCTGTCTTTTATCTCTTCACTGATATGGCCGTCTTCACTGTGTTCATTTCCCGTAACAACAACCAATGCCTCTCCATTGCAGGGTAAGGCCCGGGGAGAAACTCCGGATTTGGTCAATTTAAACCGGTTGTATTGTTCAGGGGCTTTAATATCTTTATCTTCAACCGTGAACCGGGGGATACTTTTAGGTGCTCTGAAAGGTTTTTCTGAAATAAAAAGTGAATCATTTAAGAACTGGTCAGTAAGGAGTATTACAGGAACCTGGTATTTTTCAGACAGTTTAAACGCCCGGGCCGTTATCTGAAACGCTTCAAAGGGCGTGCCCGGTGCAAAAACAAATCTGGGGAATTCATCTTGAGCGGCCCGAATGGTAAAAAGAAGATCACCCTGCGCGGTTCGGGTAGGAAGTCCGGTGGCAGGCCCTGGGCGCTGGGCGTTTATAATCACAACAGGTGTTTCTGTGATACCGGCCAGACCAAGGCCTTCTGTCATCAAGCAGAATCCTCCACCTGATGTAGCGGTAATAGATCTTACACCGGCAAATGACGAACCGATGATCATATTGATTGCAGCAAGTTCATCTTCTGCCTGCTCAACTACGAGTGGAAAGTCATCAGCCAGCAATGACAGCTGGGCCATAATTCCCGTGGCAGGAGACATGGGATAAAATGAAGCAAATCGGCAATCACCCGCCAGTGCTCCCAAGGCAAATGCTTTGGAACCGTCAATCAAAGCGCCTTTTGGTTTTCTCCTGTTCCATTTTAAAGTAGTTTTAAGGGAGATGTCTTTTACACTGTCATATCCAAACTTAGCGGCGGATAAATTCATTTCTACAACATCTTTACTCTTGCTTTGAAACTTTTTTTTAAGAATATGGCTCAGCGATTCAAAAGCCACCTCCATCAATCCAAGGCCCGCACCAGCGGCAACACTGTTGGACGAGTTCATGTTTATTAAGGCCATAGTTTTTTTGATCCAGGGCGATAAGAAGATCGACTACGTGGTGCGGGGCGAAAATGGGGCGGTCGCTGATGCGAATCTGTGTAAAGCTGTGGCCACCCCTGATCCGTGATTCAAAATCATTGATAGCCATGACATGAAAGCCGGCCTGATGGCATACCAGCGTTAAAAGATCTCCAACCGTTTGAATCCCCTGTCCGGCTTCACCGCCTATTTTAACTGTGAGGTCTGTATTCATGTGCGCTTGTAACCTCCGGTTTATATTTTTGCATTAATGAAAACAGATAAGGATTGTAAGGTAATTAGACTATATTAATATCTTTTATCTTAAAAGGATATACGTATAGCTAGAAGCATTATAAAAACTGAAAAAAGTACCCCGGATATTTTTTAAAGCTTTATATCAAAATTATCAAGATCCTGGCACAAACTTTTTATAGGCCATTTCTGTAAGCCAATAAACGAAATGCATGCTGCCGGGAAAATCAGAAAGAAAAAAATTATATAATCAGACCACTAGGTGCTACTCAAGCGTTGCCACATAACGGATTTTTATTCACTTCCAAATGCTTAATAAAAACTATCCAAAATCCATGCCAATCCAATTTGTCATGAAAATTGATATTTAAAGTAAGATTTAGCCCTATTTAAAGCAGGTGCTAGATTCTACAATAGTTGCGGCGATAATGAAATACCTTTTTATTTTAATAGGTTTTAGAAGCTGTTGCTATTTGAAGTAGATTGATAATGCATTTTTTGTCTCACAAAGAATTTTGATACAGTAATGTATCAAAAGACAAAAAAGATACATTTGGCAGTGGACGGCGGGGTAATATTTATTTTTTAAACCCATTGTGAACCATAAAAATAAGGCAAGCAAAAGGTCATATTTTTTAAAAAGAGGCAGGTGAGATTTTCAATTTGACCCCTTGACCTGAAAAGAACAGTGATTAAATTTTGGTTAAAGGCAAATGGAAAATGCCTTTAAATAGAAAAAAAAGGAGGTGCTTAGAATGAACGCTTTTTTACCAATTTTAAGACGAAACAGTTTATTTGATTTGCCAAGTTTTTCTTTGTTTGACAGGTTTTTTGATGGCAATGAAGTTGACAAGATCTGGCTGCCGGATCTGGATGTATCTGAAACTGATAAGGAATTTATTGTAAGAGCAGAGATTCCCGGCATTGAAAAGGATGATATTGATATTACCTTAACAGACGGCCTGCTTACAATAAAGGGTGAGAAAAAACACGAAAACGAGGAAAATAAAGAGAATTATCACTTTGTTGAGCGTAAATATGGATCTTTTACCAGAACATTGAGACTCCCAAATGATGTCGAGCATGACAAAATAGACGCGAACTACAAAGATGGTGTGTTAAAGCTTGTCATTGGAAAGCCTGAGAAAGTTGAACCAAAGAAAATTGAAATTAAAAATTAATTAAGAAGTCTTCTCTTTGGAGATAACTATTCAAAAACAGGCAGGATGTTTATCCTGCCTGTTTTTATTGAGGTTGCGGCCGATGTTACACTTGGAAAAAGTGGTTGATATTTTGGCATAGTAAGTGCATCTAATTTCATTAGAAAACCACATAAACATATACGCGAAAATAAAGGGAGGCTGCCATGAAAAAGATATTTCAAAACAATAGATCAGGGCATACGTTAAACGTCAGTGAAACAAGATCGCGGACAAGTTTATATGATCTTATTGAAGCGGTTTCTGACGAACTAGAGCCTGGTGAGTACAACCTGGTTCCTGAAACGATTCAGCATTTATTTGATTCAGGCCAGGCTAGATTTATAGACGGCAGTACAGAGATCCGCGGTAACGCGTAAAAACAATAATCTTTTATTCTTCATGAAAGGAGTGGGAGTATGAAGTTTGAATCCATTGCTGAAGTTATCGAATTCGCCAAAGAAAAGGAACAGGATGCCGCGGATTTTTATGAAGAGGTTAGTAA
>JAFDFT010000367.1 GCA_019309685.1 Deltaproteobacteria bacterium | reverse complement strand
TTTTTCCTTCAGATGCGGCCCATGGTCGCCGGTGGAGAAAGGTTTGAAGTTCAAATAACCCATCAAGAAATTGAAGAAGCATTTTGCATTTCCAATCAAGCCCTTGGAAATGCAAAAAACGAAAAAATAGCGGATATTGTATATGTTAAGCCTGATGATTTTAAACCGGAGGCTACGATACAAATGGCAGGAGAAATTGATAAGTTAAATGCCGGCCTGGTTAAAGAAAAACGTCCTTATCTTCTCATTGGCCCCGGTCGGTGGGGATCTGCTGACAGATGGCTCGGAATACCGGTACAATGGCGCAATATTTCAGGGGTAGGCGCCATAATTGAACTTAGAAACGAGAAATTAAAGGCCGATCCTTCTCAGGGATCGCATTTTTTTCAAAACATAACCTCTCTGGGCATTCATTATATAACAGTTACCGAAAACTCGGAAGATCATTTTGATTGGGAATGGGTAGGTTCACAACCTGTTATTCAGGAGACGACGTATCTACGACATGTTAGATTGGATAAACCTTTTACCCTTAAAATTGATGTCAAGGAATCTCAATGTGTGATGTTTTATAATTGATTAAATAAGATATAACCAGTCAAGTTTGCAAATGAACAATTAAATATACAGGAGGGTGTTTATGACGGACATTTTGAAACTGATAAAGGATAAAGATCCGGTCGAAAAAGAATTTCATCAGGCTGTGGAAGAGGTGCTTGTGTCAGTTCAACCTGTTTTGGACAGAAATCCTCAATACCGTCAAGAGGCTGTCTTGGAAAGAATTACAGAGCCGGAACGTACGATCATATTCCGGGTCCCCTGGATGGATGATCAGGGACAGGTACAGGTCAACCGCGGTTTCAGGATTCAAATGAACAGTGCTATCGGCCCCTATAAGGGTGGATTGCGCTTTCATCCATCCGTAACACTGAGCATTTTGAAATTTCTGGCCTTTGAACAGGTTTTTAAAAACGCGCTGACAACCCTTGCCATGGGCGGTGGAAAGGGCGGCTCTGATTTCGATCCCAAAGGCAAATCCGATAATGAGGTCATGCGCTTTTGTCAGAGTTTTATGACCGAGCTGTTTCGACATATCGGTCCGAATACGGATGTACCGGCCGGCGATATCGGTGTGGGCGCCAGGGAAATCGGTTATCTCTTTGGCACGTACAAAAAATTGCATAACGAATTTACCGGCGTTTTGACCGGCAAGAGCTTGGGATGGGGTGGAAGCCTAATTCGCCCGGAAGCAACCGGATACGGCAGTGTCTACTTTGCAGCAGAAATGTTGGCAACTAAAAATGAAACCCTTGAAGGCAAAACCTGTCTGGTATCCGGTGCAGGCAATGTCTCCCAGTACACTGTTGAAAAAATTATTGAACTGGGCGGCAAAGTGGTTACCCTTTCCGATTCTTCCGGCTATATTTATGATGAAGAGGGCATCGATTCCGGCAAATTGGACTTTGTAAAACGGCTAAAAAACATTAAACGCGGCAGAATGCATGAATACATTGATAAGTATTCTGAAGCGGTTTACACAGAAGCAGACTCGTCTTTAGACCATAATCCGCTTTGGGACCATAAAGCGGACTGCGCTTTCCCCAGCGCCACGGAGAATGAAATCAACCAAAAAGATGCCACGAACCTTATGAACAACGGGGTCAAACTGGTCTGTGAGGGTGCCAACATGCCGAGCGCTCCGGAAGCCATCAACATTTTTTTGGACAAGAAAATCCTCTATGCACCCGGAAAGGCATCCAACGCCGGGGGGGTAGCCGTATCAGGGTTGGAAATGGCTCAGAACAGCATGCGATTGAGTTGGCCTGCGGAAGAAGTGGATCAACGTCTCAAAATTATCATGAAAAACATCCATCAGACTTGTCTTGATGCGGCTTCCGAATATGGCACGCCCGGCAACTATATGGCGGGTGCCAATATCGCCGGATTTACGAAGGTAGTAAATGCCATGCTGGATCAAGGTCTTGTTTAACAAATTGATACGTTCAGACTAAAGGAGATTTTAAAATATGGCTGGGCAGGGTTTTTCACACTGCCTTTTCATTCCTTGTCCATCCGGCATGCTATAACCTGATAAATGCCGGGAGTTTAGAGAGACTGGCATCCCTTTAATAATCCGTTTTCCATATTATTTATAACCTTCTGCTTGCGACACCTTCAATGTCCGTGATATGGTGCTGACGTTTTTGAATGCGGAAATTTTTAACTCACTTGTCCGATAAAAAATTGGTAGTATTCCATCTAAGGAGGAGTTACGTATGGGAGGGTTTTTTGGCAATATTTCTAATAAGGACTGTGTAAAGGATCTGTTTTACGGAACCGATTATCATTCTCATCTCGGCACGAAACGAGGGGGATTGGCCACCAAACATTCCAAAGGATTCGCACGTTCCATTCATAATATTGAAAACAATTACTTCAGATCAAAATTTGAAGCAGATCTTCCCAAGTTGCACGGCAACAAAGGTATCGGCGTTATCAGTGATTACGATGCTCAACCGTTGATCTTTGGATCTCACCTGGGAAGATTCGGTATCGTTACAGTCGGGAAAATAAACAATATTGAGGAACTTGCCAAAAAAGCATTTCGAAAAAAAATCCATTTTTATGAAACAGGGAGTGGAAATTTAAGCCCGTCCGAGGTTGTGGCCACACTCATCTGTGAGGAAGATTCCTTTGAGGACGGCATAGAAAATGCCCAGGAAACCATTAAAGGTTCGTGTTCTCTCCTTTTGCTTACGGAAGATGGTATTTATGCGGCCCGGGATAAACTCGGAAGAACGCCCATCGTTATCGGCAAGAAAGAGGGTTCCCATGCCGCGACTTCAGAAACGTCTGCATTCCCGAATCTTGGCTTTGAAATTGATAAATATCTGGGCCCGGGAGAAATCGTTTTTATGACCGCCGACGGATATGAGCAAAGAAAGAAACCCAAGGAAAAAATGCAGATCTGTGCATTTCTTTGGGTGTATTACGGATTTCCCGCCTCAAGCTACGAAGGCATTAATGTGGAATTCGTACGATACCGGTGCGGTTCGGCCCTGGCAAAGAATGACGATGTTGAAATAGATTGCGTTTCAGGAATTCCAGATTCTGGAATCGGACATGCCCTCGGCTACGCAAATGAGAAAAAGATCCCATATACAAGACCTTTTGTTAAATATACACCGACATGGCCGAGAAGCTTTATGCCTCAGGATCAGAGCACAAGAGATCTTGTTGCCAGAATGAAACTGATTCCCATCAAAGAATTAATTGAGGAGAAAAAGATCCTTTTTTGTGAAGACTCCATTGTCAGAGGGACTCAATTGCAGGATAATGTTCAGGTGTTGTTCGACTATGGCGCCCTGGAAGTGCACATGCGACCGGCCTGCCCCACGCTGATATATCCCTGTGAGTTTCTCAATTTTTCAACCTCTCGATCGACATTGGATCTTGCGGGCCGCCGGGCGATATCGGAACTCGAAAAAGGAGAAGATGTGTTTTTGGATGAATATGCAACGTCAAATTCAGAAAAAAATGCGGCAATGGTGGACCGGATACGGCAGAGGTTAAAACTCACTTCTTTAAAGTATCAAAAATTGGAAGATCTTGTAAAAGCCATCGGCCTTCCAAA
>JAFDFT010000366.1 GCA_019309685.1 Deltaproteobacteria bacterium | reverse complement strand
GATTTTATACATCTTTGGGGATTGGATTGGGTATCCAACGGTTAAGCATTATTGATCTTCAAACGGGGGATCAGCCTATTTTTAATGAAGACAGGAAAATAGCGATTGTTAGCAATGGGGAAATTTATAACTACAAAGAGCTTCGTGAATCGCTCATTCAAAAAGGGCATCGTTTCAATACATCCTCGGATGTGGAAGTTATCGTTCATTTATATGAAGAATATGGAGTCGAATGCTTAGGTTATTTGAGGGGGATGTTTGGATTTGCCCTTTGGGATTCGCGAAGCCGGCAGTTAATGATGGCACGAGACCGACTTGGCATCAAACCGTTGCATTATGCAGTGACAAAGGATGGGCTCTATTTTGCTTCTGAGCAGAAGTCTATACTCGCATCCAATCAAATACAACGCCAAATAGATATGAATGCGCTGACGGATATTTTTTCACTTGGCTATGTAAGGGCCGAAAAAACAATGTTCTCTGAAATACGACGGCTATTACCAGGACACTACCTGCTGTGTTCAAACGGTTCTGTGTCCATGCAATCATACTGGGATCTTAATTCTTTTTTTGAAAACGAAGACGAACAAAAGATGACTTCCGACCAATGGGCGGAAGCATTGAATGCAAAAATAAAGGAGTCTGTAAGAATTCATCTTAGAAGTGATGTTGGAGTGGGTGCCTGGCTGAGCCCCGGAATTGATTCCAGTACAATTGTAAGCATGGTATCTGAACAACTGGATTTTCCTGTCAAAACATTTTCGCTGGGTTTTGAAAATAAGAATGCAGATGAAATAGGAAAGAACAAAACCCTTGACCAGTTTAAGGGCTATAATATTGAATCAAAGCGCATCTTTTTTACAGAAGATCATTTTAATCTTTTGCCGGATACAATTTGGTATTTTGAGGATCCATGTCTTGCATCTGTGGGCTTATGTGGACAGGTTTTATCCAGGGAAACGGCTAAACATGTAAAAGTCGTTTTAACAGGGGAAGGATCAGATGAGCTTTTTGGCGGGTACCCATGGTATATAAATGATAAGGTTTTACGGATGGCTTCGAAAGCGCCGCTACCGCTAAAACAAATCATCAACTTTTCAACTTATATCCAAAGAAAATGGCCTCGCGGTAGTTTTCTTTTTTTAACTCCAATGGAAATGAACTTGACTCGGTTTAGGCGGTTTACTGGAAGAATCCGCGTGGCAGACACCATGGGCAATCTTTTTTCTGATCATATCGCACAGGAGATTTCAGATTTTAGACTATGGGAGATGGATGAAGAACTTCCTCTTGGTTTTGAGAACTGGCATTATTTTCAGCAAATGCAATACTATGATATGAAAGTAAGACTGCCGGATTATATCAACCACAACCTGGACAGGGCATCCATGTCTTATTCCCTTGAAGCACGCGTTCCTTTTCTGGACCATGAGCTTGTAGAATTTTGTTTAAGAATACCGTCCCATATTAAATTAAAAAGGTTTCAGGAGAAATATATTCTCAGAAAGGCAATGAAAAAAAACCTTCCGGCAGAGATTGTCAAGCGAAAAAAACGAGGTCTCATGTCGCCATTTAAAGATTGGTTAAGAGGAAATATACCTGATTTTGCTGAAGAGATGTTGTCTGAAAGCTCCTTACGAAAAAAAGGGTATTTTAATCCATCTTTTGTTTTCGATATTTTAAAAAGATTTCGGGAAGGTGATCCGTTTTGGGGAAGTGCTTTGATTGGGGTGCTCAATGTTCAGCTTTGGGATGAAACGTTTATGAAGGGAGCTGATTCAAGAATGATCGTTTAGTGTATAGGTGCTTAAGTTTGTCTATCTTGCTAATATTAAAGGTAATAAAAATTAGTTCTGTTGATTTAATGCTAATCTGGCTGTAATATATAGGTATTTTGAAGATGCAATAAAAGAGGTATTCATTGAAGGATATCCATAAAATAGCTATCCTTGGTGCTGGGGCGATGGGTGCGTTCTTCGCGACCAGATTTTTAGATGCAGATGGCTTTTCAATATCATTGATTGCTAAAGATCAGCGATTTAATCGACTTAAAAACGATGGGTTAGTGATCAACGGAAAACCATATATCTTGCCAGTCATCCATCCTGAGGAAGACACATCACCCGCTGATCTTATTATCGTAGCGCTGAAAAATCATCATCTTCCGGAATCAATCCCTGACTTGAAGAGTCTGATCGGCGATTCAACTACCATCATTTCTGTAATGAATGGACTTGATAGCGAGCAATATATTGGTTCTATTTATGGAATGGATAAGGTGCTGTATGCTATTTCTGTAGGCATTGATGCCGTACGTCAGGAAAATGAAATTACCTATACCAATCCTGGGAAGCACATATTTGGCGAAGAGAAAAACCCCTCCTTTAGCAAACGCGTTCAGCGGGTGCAGGAGGCATTTGATCGGGCAGGAATTCTGTACGAAACACCGGAAGATATGATTCGGATGTTATGGTGGAAGTTTATGGTCAATGTCGGTATGAATCAGGCGTCGGCTGTGATGCGGGCACCTTACGGCGTGTTTCAATCATCTCCGGAAGCTCAAGCACTGATGGAAGCATTAATGCGAGAGGTGATCGAATTGGCACAGAGCGTTGGCGTGAACTTGACTGACCAGGATTTGGATGAATGGCTCACAGTTCTCAAGACTCTGTCTCCGCAGGGGAAAACCTCAATGCTTCAAGATGTTGAGGCTGAGCGCAAAACTGAGATCGAGATATTTGGCGAAAAAGTAGTAGATTTGGGAAAGACTCACGAAATCCCCACTCCCGTGAATCAAACGGTGTTAAATATTATTAAAGTTTTAGAGCAATACCCAGGTTGAAAAGTGATATTTGTTAGTCTTGATTCATATAATATGAAGTTAAGTAGGCAATGCGGAGAGATATAAATATTTAGGATCTGAATAAACTGAGTTTTTTACCTGACTATTGATTTATGTAATATGCAATTTTAAAAAAATTAATTTATTCGCATCGATAATAAGCCAAACCTTCCGCTTTCGTTCTAAATATTTTATCCTATTTTAAAATTTGTTCATTTCTTTTTGTTTTCCATCCTTTTTTTGTATCTATTCACATTTTGATATTTTTTAAAAAAATTTCAAAAATGTGACCCAGGTCACAGAATTCCATAAATAACTTGTCTATACTCCATCGCGAATAATTTTTGATATACCAAAAAAGGAGGTACAAAAAATGAAGAAAATAGTCCCCATCATAGTAATTATGACAGTTATGGCAATGACACTTTGGGTGACCCAGGTCACCGGCGAAAGCATTGAATATCCTGAGTTGGCTGAAATGTATACCACATGGATAGACGACACCATCGACAAAGGCATGAGCAAAGCTAAAATTCTAGATTCGAAAAGTCCAAATATTCGTCGCGAGGCGTTTAGGTCGTGTTTGAAAACGATGTATTTGAAGGCTCATAAAGAGGAGATGCTTACATACCTGATGAATATGAACGGCGTTTTAAATCCTGATCGAGTTCAGCATCATCTTAACAAAAACTTTTATAAAACGTATCAGCCTGACAAAATTTACGATCTTTTTGAGGCCAATCATCTTCTGAGGTCTTGAGTTCTAAAGGTTTGACAATTTTAATTTTTATATGAAC
>JAFDFT010000365.1 GCA_019309685.1 Deltaproteobacteria bacterium | reverse complement strand
AATCAATTTTCCGTATTGCTTTTTCAAAATTTCCAAACCAAAAGAGAGCAAAAGGGCCGAAAAACCAAATCACCTTTTTTGGTTATACAATCCCTTAGTTTTATGATTATAATTGATGTAATAGAAAAGGCCGCGGGTTTTATCCGCGGCCTCGTAATTACATAAAACATCGTTATATTGTTTTTAAACCAACGACAGCCTCCCTGCCACCTCAGCTCCAAGGGCCCTGAACGCGTAAGCAGCCGGCGCTGAAGAATCGTACACATTGATCGGCAGATTCTGCATCGGTGCTTCTGCGAGAGTAATATTTTCAGGAATAAATGTATCGAAAAAGTGAAGCTTCTTAAAAGGGCTTTTATTTTTCACTTCTTCCATGGTGATTGCGTGATAGTTCAAATAACCGCGAACACGGGTAAAAACAACCCCCAGACATCTAACGCTAAGCTGCAGGCTTTTTTTCAAATATGAAACACGATCAAGTACCAGCTTCAGCCCTACTGTGGAAAGATAATCCGGCTGCATGGGAATGAGGAAGTAGTTGCTGGCGCAAAGCGCGTTCTGTGTTACAGACATGAGGCTTGGCGGGCAATCACAAATGATGACATCATACTGGTCCTTTATCTTCTTCAATTTACGGGAAAATATTCGCTCTCGACCCGGCTGGGATGCGAGGACCGTATCAATAAACGTCATTTTAAGGTGACTTGGCAACAAATCAAGAGTCGGTATTCTATCGCAAACATCCTTTACAATATAATCTTTTAAATTCTGTGATGCTTTTTCACCTTTTTTTTCTTTTTCCATTCCCAGCACTTCAGCCATGGTTCCATGCGCCCGGTCCCACTTCAGCCAGTCTTTTTCATGCATAACACTTAAGGTGGCATTGGTCTGCGGGTCAAAGTCCGCTAAAAGGACCCTCTGATCGAAGTTTTTCGCGAGAACAGCGGCAAGATTCACGGCGCAGCTTGTCTTACCCACACCACCTTTCATCTGTATTACTGAAATTACTTTTGTATCAGCCATATTTCCCCCTTTTATGGATATAAGGTTGAGACCTTTGCAGAAAGCCCTTTTTTGCCCAATATCTTTGTCATTCTCAAATTTTAATCCTCAAAATACTCAATGTATTCCTGCGGTTAAAATTTTCGTCTTCCTTGATCTTGAACAAAAACTGACGTTTTTCAAAGGTCTCAGGCTATCTCAAACAACCTTTTTCATCATGCCGGACAAAATTTTTAAAAATATATAGAAAAACGGGATTGCATGTCAATCAAAACATTAAAAACCTCAAAACCCGCGGATCCCATTTGAGTTATTTTTTAAAAACATCCTCAGTCAAAACAAATACCTGGGTCCGGAACATTACCTGTTATGTTTTATACATGTTATTCAACCTTTCCAAAACAGGCTCTGCTTCATGAACAATCCGTTCAATGAGTTCTTTGCATGATGGGACATCATGGATCAGACCGGACCCCTGGCCGACTGTAATAGAATTTTTCTCAAGGTCTCCATGAACAAAAGCCGCCACCGTCCGGTTACTTTCAGGATTTGATTCCTGTTCATCAGAAGCTTCCAGGGCGCTGTCAAAAGTGAGATCTGCACCTTTTTCGGTCATTATCCTTTTCATGTAATCATTAATGAGCATCCGAACTGAACCGCGCCGCTCTTCCACAAAGCCCCTGTCACCTGTGTTCTGGCCTGTTGCCTTCGCTGGACTGCCATGCCTTACTGCGATGGTACTTGTATCTGTAGCCGCCAGAACGGCCTGTTTTACATTCGGATGTGTGGGACACTCCTTTGTCGCCATAAACCGGGTTCCCATGTAAATACCTTCAGCACCAAGAGCCAGTGCCCCCACCAGACCTCGCGCATCAGCGATGCCGCCGCCTGCAATAACCGGTATCTCAACAGCATCCGCTGCCTGCGGCACCAGGCAAAATGTGGTAATCTGGTCAAACCCGCTGTGTCCCCCGCCTTCAGTCCCTGAAACGACCACCGCATCCACACCTTCTGCTTCCGCTTTTTTTACATGTCTTACCGTGGAACAGACATGGATGACTTTCATCCCAGTCTCCTTGAGCCTTTGTGTATATACCTGAGGACTGCCCTGGGAAATAATTGCCACCGGCACTTCTTCATCGATACCCACTTTAACACACCTGTCGCTGTAGTCCCTGTCCCAGCCGACAACGCCGACAACAAAATTCACGGCAAAAGGCTTATCCGTCATCTCCCTGCACTTTTTTATCTGTTCACGAAGACGCTCACCTGTTTCCGATACGTCTGCTGTTACTGTCTTCAGCCCGGCATTTGGACCAATCGTTCCAAGCCCGCCTGCATTGGAAACCGCGGCCGCCATTTCCGCGTCTGTTATCCATGCCATGGACGCTTCAACAATAGGATATTTAATCCCAAGAAGTTCTGTTAACCGTGTCTGCATTTTATCCTTTCCCCTTGCCCTTGAGTAAAAATGACAAGTGACGAGTGAATAGTAAATAGTTAGAAAATTGATTCCGCCCTTCTTCATGCTTCTTCGTGAACTTCGTGGTAAAAGCTTTTTCCTCTCGCCCCTCGCCTTTCTTTTAAGCTTTATTACCAGTAATCCTGCTGAGTGATCCCGGAATAAACGGATGGACCTGCACTTCAGAAAACCCCGCCTTTTTCATATAATTTTTTACTTCCTTTTCTGAATGTGATCGGCCCCCGCTGCCGAAAAGGGCTTCATGGATACCCCAGAGCGCAGGACCCAGGGGACCTTTTTTCTCATTATCCAGGGTCTCGCCAATCACATGAAACTCACCTCCGCTCGCCAGGGCTTCATAGGCTTTTCCCAATACTTTGCCGAGGGCTGATTCATTGTATTGCGGCAGGTTACTCGCCATGATCATCACATCTGCGCCTGAAGGAAAGGGATCATTTGTGAAATCTCCGGGATGTGTGGATATTTTATCCTGTAGCCCCCATTGGGTGATGAACTCCTTTGCAACTTTACACACCGGTTCAAAGTCCAAAACAATGGCTTTTAGATGAGGGTATCGCTGCATCGCGGCGATGCAATATGAACCTGAACCGCCCCCGAGATCGAGAATCAACGAGCGCTGACTCATATCAACATCCCGGGCAAAGAGTATTCCCGCACCAAGCCCAACACTGTATGTTGCTTCATGGTATTCTCTGGCCATATCTTCTGTCAGACTATCATACAGTCCAAGTGTTTTCGGCGGATTATCAGATTTCAGGATTTCCCCAAGATCTTTCCATTGCTCGAAGTCCCAACCGGAAAAGAGAATCCACGGGCCGATGTATGTTGGCTTTCCCCTGACCAGAAACCGCTCAACATCCGGTGCGTTATTATATTTTTCTCCGTCCTTTTCTGTCAACTCGAGAGCCGTACAGGTTACTACCAGTCGCTCCGTGTTCAGATGGCTCATTCCCAAAGCCTTTGCAATATCCGGGAGCATCACAGCGCCATTGGATATCTGGGTAAAAAGATCGAGCTTTACTGCAGCCATAAGTGTAGCAGCCTGCTTGTGCCCATAGCTCAGATTTTGCAGCCGGATGGTGTTCACCCTTTTTTTCTCCATCATTTTTTCTCCCTGTTATATGCGTCTGCCTGATAATTTTTATGTAAATCCCAA
>JAFDFT010000364.1 GCA_019309685.1 Deltaproteobacteria bacterium | reverse complement strand
ACTGGCCCGGATGTTATCAAGGCTGCGACGGGCGAGGAAATATCCTTTGAGGAACTTGGCGGTGCCATGGCACACAATGAAAAAAGCGGTGTGGCACAATTTGCCTGTGAAGATGATAAAGATGCGATTGACAGTATTAAAAAGCTACTTTCCTATCTTCCTTCAAACAATATGGCAGATCCGCCGATTGTAAACACAGGAGACGATCCAAGGCGAACGGATCCATCCCTTGACACAGTTATCCCCGATAACCCAAGAAGATCGTATGACATGAAAGATGTTATCCGTTCTATTGTGGATAACGGAGAAATGTTTGAGCCCCATGAATATTTTGCAAAGAATATCGTCGTTAGTTTTGCAAGGTTAAATGGAAGAAGCGTCGGCATCATTGCCAATCAGCCCAATAATCGTGCGGGTGCGCTCGATATTAATGCTTCAGATAAAGCCACACGATTTATACGATTTTGCGATGCGTTTAATATACCGCTGTTGACCATTGCTGATGTGGGCGGATATCTGCCGGGAAGCGACCAGGAATGGGGCGGAATTATCAGACATGGCGCCAAGCTTTTGTGGTGCTATTCAGAAGCAACGGTTCCAAAACTGCTTCTCATTACGCGCAAGGATTACGGCGGGTCTTATCTCGCCATGAGTTCAAAGCATTTAGGAGCGGATATGGCGTTTGCGTGGCCAACGGCTGAGATTGCCGTCATGGGTGCAGAGGGCGCAGCTAATATTATCCACAGAAAAGAGATAAAAGAGGCGGATGATTCAAATCAAAAAAGACAAGAAAAGATCGAAGAATACAATCATCTTTTCAGTAATCCTTACTGCGCGGCAGGCCGGGGGTATGTTGATGCCGTGATTATTCCAAGCGAGACAAGACCGAGACTTATCGATGCCTTGGAAGTCATGTGCAGTAAACGGGAGACCAAGCCTCCGAAAAAACATGGGAATATACCGATGTAAAAGGGACGGATATGTCTTTAGAATAAAGCTATAGAATCTAGAAAGAGGATAATATCTTAAAAGGTGTGTTTGCGTTTTAGGTTTTACGAATTCATTATATATTTTATATGGTGATCGAATGAGTGATAGTAAGAAAAAGGTAGCAGCGATATCTGCAGTTATGCATTATTTGCGGCAACAAGAAGAAGCTTTCGCGTTTCAACAGTTGAATGCGGTAAACGGTGTGCCTATTTCCCCGGAGGCTCACGTTTCATTTAATGCCTGGGGGATGAGCGGACGGCAGGCTCAAATGCAAATACGCAACCTCATGCAGATGAAAGCGTTATACCGATTAAATTAAAATGACGGCGATAGCTGATGGGAGAAAAGCAATAACGTTAAAGCATTGCCAAAAAGCTCTTTTAAGCATCGCATAATTTTACAGGAGGAGAACCAGCCAATGAGCGATCATGATCAAGTAAAAATGACAAAGATGAACTATGCGAATGACAGGCCCAAGGCAAAAAACCCCCTGAAAGTGGAAGACCTGACCTTTCGGGATGGGCATCAGTCTCTCTTTGCCACAAGAGGTCGGACAGAGGATATGATTCCGGTTGCTGAGATGATGGACGATGTCGGTTTCTGGGCAATGGAAGTATGGGGCGGCGCCACGTTTGATACCATGCACCGGTTTTTAAATGAAGACCCTTGGGAGAGAATACGAACTTTGAAAAGATACATAAAAAAGACGCCTTTTTCCATGCTTCTCAGGGGACAGAACCTGGTAGGATACAGAAATTATGCTGATGATGTGGCCGAAATTTTTGTAGAAAGGGCCGCGGAAAACGGCATGGACATCTTTCGAACCTTTGACGCACTGAATGACTATCGAAATTTTGAGACAGTGGTTCCTGTGATTAAGAAATGCGGTAAACATTTTCAAGGCTGTATCTGCTATACGATGACTGAGCCGAGGATGGGTGGAGATGTTTATAACCTTGACTATTATGTGAACAAGGCCAAAGCCCTTGAGGCTATGGGAGCGGATAGTATCTGTATAAAAGATATGGCCGGCTTGGTCGCTCCTTACGATGCATATGAAATTATCAAGGCGTTGAAGAAATCGGTAAAACCGCCCATTCACCTTCACAGCCATTTTACGTCAGGTATGTCTTCCATGACACATCTTAAAGCGGTGGAAGCGGGTGTGGATATCATCGATACATGCATGTCCCCCTATGCTTACCGTACCTCGCATGCTGCTATTGAACCGCTTGTGATGACACTTCTTGGCACAAACAGAGATACCGGTTTTGATATCAAGCATCTGGCAGGAATCAATGAGATACTTGAAAAAGAGATTCTTCCCAAGTACCGCCATCTCCTGAATGACACAAAGGTATCAATTATCGATATCAATGTTCTCCTCCATCAGACACCAGGCGGCATGCTTTCCAACCTGGTTAATCAGCTCAGAGAAATGGATGCGCTGGATAGAATTGACGAGGTGTACGCTGAGCTTCCCAGAGTTCGAAAAGACCTTGGGCAGGTGCCGCTGGTAACGCCTACCAGCCAGATTGTCGGCATACAAACCGTAAACAATGTGCTCTTTGATGAAGGAAAAGAACGCTACAAAATGATCACAGACCAGGTAAAGGATCTGTGTTATGGCCTATATGGCAAGACAGCTACGCAAATAAATCCCGACGTTCAGAAAAAGGCGCTGAAGGGATACTCAAGGGGTGAAAAGCCCATTACCTGTCGTCCTGCTGAAGTTCTTGAGCCTGAGCTTGAAAAAGCAAAAGAAGATGTAAAGGGGCTGGCAGTTGATATTGATGATGAGATTATTTATGCGCTTTATCCTATTACCGGGAAAAAGTTTCTAAAATGGAAATACGGTAAAGAGGAACCACCCCCTGAAGTTCTCCCAAGAACACTGGAAGATGCGGAAAAAGAGAGAGAAATCGTGAAGAAGGCTCTTGCAGACGAACTGGTTGAAAGAAAAAAAGATGCGCCTTCCAAAGGGGATACGATTAGGACATTTAATGTGTTTGTTGATGAAGACTATTTTGAAGTGGGCGTGGAAGAACAAGGCGGGTCACCTGTCATCAGTTATGTCCAGCCTATGCAGGCTCCGGTGCCAACAGTTTCCGCACAGCAAGCGGTGCCATCTGCGCCTCCTCCATCTGCTTCTGCTGAATCGGCACCTGTAGCGAAAAGCGAACCTGCTTCTGCCCCGCCGTCAGGCGATGTGGATGGTACTCCCATGTCTGCGCCAATGCCGGGAATGATTATCAGTGTTGAAAAGAAGGTCGGAGATTCTGTGGAGGAAGGAGAGGCGGTAATAGTGCTTGAAGCGATGAAAATGGAAAATGCTCTTGGGGCGCCTGCCAGCGGAAAGATTTTGGCAGTGCATGTTGAAAGCGGTGATTCTGTGGCCAAAGGAGAGGTGCTTTGCATCATTGGTTAGTGCCCACCCATAAATTGCTATTTTGCCCGATTTCTGCGTCCCCGGTGGGCGGGATCTTCGACTTGAACTCGAACAAAATATCTAATTTATGGACGGGCACTATTTGGGTTAAAGAGATTGCTGGAATGGGTGTTAAGATATGATGTGTTGCAGACCGGAATTATTTCAGTGATGAAACAGAAGTTTTAAGTGCCAGGTTTTACGTGTTAAGAATTTGTACTAATAAA
>JAFDFT010000363.1 GCA_019309685.1 Deltaproteobacteria bacterium | reverse complement strand
CTTTTGTGTGGTAGAAATTTATCCGGGTTTGATTCAAATGCTTTGAGGCAGGATTCAGCACAGAAATGATACTTGTGCGCCTTGTAGTCATATTGATGACTGGACTTCGCGGGATCCACAGTCATCAAACAAACCGGATCGATGAATTCACAAGTTGATGTTTTTATTTTATCCATGATTGTACCTCCGATTAATTGGTTGATGTTAATAAAAAATGCTGCCCTCATATTCTAAACCTTTGGAAGAGTAGTTCACAAAGGTATCACTTATGGGAGCTTGTTGAACGCCTTTATTCCGCCCTCCAGGTCATAAACGTAGGTATAACCCATATCAATTAGATCATAGGCAGCACTTCGGCTCATACCTCCGCTTCTGCAATACACCACAATTTTCCCGTTTTTATCAGTCGGCAGTTTGTCCGCATTTTGCCTGATCTTTCTGTAATCAATAAACGCGTTCGTTCCTGTTATGTGGGTTTGTTCAGGAATATGCACATCCATTAAAAAGAAATCCTTTTCATTTAGCACGGATTTTAATTCGGCCGCCTTTAACATTTTATAATCTCCAGCGAAAACAGGAATTCCGATTAACTGAAATGCAATTATCAACCCGGACAAATATATGAGAGATCTGTTAAGCATTGTTCCTCCTTGTGAAATGAAGAGGCATAACTTTTACTTCATTTATAGAAGTGCACTTTTTTCAAAGAAGTGTTTGCTTCATTGACTCAAAATCAGCCTTGCTTATTTCGCCTTTCGCGTATCGTTCTTTTAAGACTTCAATTGCATTCGTTTCAGCAGGTGAATATTTTCTCTCTGATCCCACCTTGATAATCATGTAGATCAAAGCGCCAATAACAACAATCCATAATAACATCATAATGCCTCCTATCGAGCCATTGCCCATGGCACAGGGCCACGTTCTGTATCCATTGTATCCATTCCATCCGAGATACGCTGAATTAAAAATCAGCAACCCGGTTATAACCAGCAAAGCTCCAGAGATGATAATAATAATTTTAACGTTTGGTTTTTTCATTTCCATACCCCGTTTTTGTTAAATGGGGGGAGTATCCCCCCATTTAGTAGAACTTGCTTAATTCCAGCAATATCCGCCAGAACGGCCATTCCCAAAGCTTCTGCGAGCAAATCCCCCACGCGTGTTCGGTGCAATTTTGTTAATTTTAACTTCATAATCTAAGGTCTTCTGATCCAGCTCAGCTTCCAGTTTTGACAGTTTTTTCTGAATTGTTTTCAGCTTGCTGGTGTCAGGGTCCGTTTTTGACAGTTCGTTACGAAGATCAATCCGTTTCTGATAAATGGCTTCGCGGGTTTTTTCAGTTGATTTGTAAAAATCATCTCTTGTCTTTTCGATTCTTTCAATCTCGCTTTCGCTCAGGCCTGAATTTCTTCCGTAATCATTATATCCCATATGCGGGCCGTAGCCCATATGATGGCCAGACCAACCGCGGTTTCCATATCCGCTGTGAGCAAACGCGAACCCCGCAAAACTGATGATTGCCAATATTGCGATTCCGGTAATTATTTTATTTGAAAGTTTCATTTTATGTCTCCTTTTGTTTTTATGTTATTTTTGATCAACTCAATGGTTGACCGATTTTTGTTTTGATGTTCGCGATCGCTGTGCTTGTCTTTTATAATAGCAATGGATGTGCCAATGATTAAAAAATTAGGCAATTTATCCTTAACTAACTAGAAATATAGGATAATAAAATTTATGATATGACGAGTACGAAAAAAATATACTTAATTTGAAGTCAGGTATGGATACTAAGTAACCATGCAAATGGATATAATGTATCCACTTTTAGGAAATGGAAGAAACGGAGGTTGGGATAGGAATAAATTGAAGAAAATATATGAATATGCCGTTATCTAATAACCTTAGGGCATGACACCATATTGTTTCAGCTTTTTATGGAGGGTTTTTCTGGTAATACCAAGCTTTCGTGCGGTAGCGCTTTTGTTACCGTCTTCCTGTTCGAGCGTTTCTAAGATAGTATTTTTTTCAACCTGATCTAAAGACATTTCTTTTTTCTCTGCTCCTTCCGAATTCCGATCAGATTTTTCCAAAGGAGATTTTTTTAAAATGGGAAGATCTATCTCATCCAGATAGTTTGACTGGGAAAGAACCACACCTCTTTCAATGAGGTTCATTAATTCGCGGACATTGCCGGGCCAATCATATTGGCTAAGATGATCCATTGCTTTCGGTGTAAATCCTTTTATTTGCTTTCGGTTTTTTTCGGTAAAAATATTGAGGAAATGCTGAGCCAGCAATGGGATGTCTTCTTTTCGTTTTGATAAGGATGGAACTTCCAGATTCACAACATTTAAACGATAATAGAGGTCTTCACGGAATGAACTTTGTCGAATCATTTCTTGAAGGTTTCTATTTGTCGCAACAATCAATCTTACATCTATTTTTATTACACCTTCACCCCCCACGCGAGTGATCTCCCTTTCCTGTAAAACGCGTAGAAGCTTTACCTGCATGGTAAGGGGCATCTCGCTGACTTCATCAAGGAGCAGGCTTCCTCCATTGGCCAAATAAAATTTTCCTTCCTTTCTCCGGTCCGCGCCGGTAAAGGCTCCCTTCTCATGTCCGAAAAGCTCAGATTCCAAAAGGGTTTCAGTGATGGCCGCGCAGTTTATCTTTATAAAAGGCCCATCTTTTCTGGGGCTGTTATAATGTATGGCCCCGGCAATGAGTTCCTTTCCGGTACCGGATTCACCCGTAATCATGACCGTGGCTTCAGACGGTGCTACTTGCATGACCTTTTCCAGAACATTTTTCATGGATTTACTTTGTCCAATGATGTTCCGCGTGTCAAAATGCATTCCAAGGCTTTTTTTTAACATGCGGTTTTCTTCTCTTAGATGGATATGTTCCATGGACCGCTCCAGTGTTAATTTCAGTGTGTCAAAATCAAGAGGTTTTGTAAGATAATCATAGGCGCCAGCTTTTAGAGCCTTAACGGCTGTTTCAACAGATGCGTACGCTGTCATAATGATAACGGGTATGGCTGGGTTCATTTGTTTTATTTTTTCAAGCGCTTCAATGCCCGAAACCTTAATCATGCGGACATCCATTAAAATCATATCAAAATGCCTTTCATGAACACTTTCAATCGCTACGGTGCCGTCATCCGCTTCAAAAACTTCATATCCCCATCCATCCAGAAGTGCTCTAAGCATTGTACGATGTGCTTTATCGTCATCTACAATCAATACAGATGCTTTTTTCTTTCTCATTTTTTTAATCTCTTTACGTTTCAGGTAAAAATAGTGTTACACGCGTCCCCTTGCCGAGGCTGCTCGACACCTGTATGCTTCCATTGTGCGCTTCAATAATATTATGAACTATAGCTAACCCGATGCCTGTGCCTGTGGGCTTGGTTGTAAAATATGGATCAAAAATATTGCCAAGATTATGCTCATTGATGCCAGTGCCGGTATCTGAAATCACAACGGAGATCCCGTTTCGTTCTTCATCTTTTTTCACTTCAACGGTAAGCCGACCTCCTTTTTCCATGGATTCTAAAGCATTGAGATAAAGGTTTAAAAGTACCTGGCTCAACCTGTCCGTATCAAGAAGTGCTTTGTCTTCCTCAAACAAATATATTGTCTGG
>JAFDFT010000362.1 GCA_019309685.1 Deltaproteobacteria bacterium | reverse complement strand
AGCAATATCCGGCAAAGGCCCCTGATGTGAAAATTGACCCGGAAAAAGATATTGTAGCTTTGCAATACTCAGGAGGTACCACCGGCCTTCCAAAGGCTGCTGCCATTACACACCGTAATGTCGTTGCGGTTCAGGCTCAAACCCGTTCAACATGGCCGTTTCTGGAGGAAGGAAAAGAGACAGCCATAGGCTTTCTCGGATTTTTCCATATTTATGGCCAGATTGTTGTTATGGTAGGCACGTTATCGCAAGGCAACACACTTGTACTTTACACGACGCCTGATATTGATGAAATTTTATCGGACATGGAACGGTATAGGGTTTCCACTTTTACCGGTGTGCCGATGATTTTCGAAGGTTTAAAGGAGTATGACAAGACCAGACGGGTAGACTGGAAAAGACTTAAAGTAATTGTATGCGGTGCAGACACGCTTCATGAGACAACGGTAAATGACTGGGAGCGGCGTACCGGGACGAGGATAATGGAAGGCTATGGGATGACCGAAACAACATCCGTCAGTCATACCAGTCCGTACACAAGGCCCAAAATAAATTCTTTTGGCGTTCCCATCCCCAATGTTGATGCGGCGATTATTGATGTTGTTGGAACCGAATTCATGCCGGTCGGGGAAGAAGGTGAATTGATTGTCAGTGGTCCCAACATCATGCAGGGGTATTGGAAGAGACCTGAAGAGACAAAAGAATCGATTATTGAATTGGAAGGAAAAAAGTGGCTTAGAACAGGCGATCTGGTTAAAATGGACGAAGAGGGATATTTTTACTTTATTGACCGGAAGCGAGACCTGATTAAATATAAAGGATACTCCGTATTCGCGCGTCATGTTGAAGAGGTGTTATATAGTCATCCTCAGATAAAAGCCGCAGGCGTAGTAGGGGTGCCTGATCCCAAAGTCGGCCAACTCATAAAGGCGTATGTTGTATTACAAGGTGAGGCAAGAGGAAAGATATCTGAGGAAGAAATAGCTGAATTTTGCAAACAAAATATGGCGCACTACAAGGTGCCGAAGATTATTGAATTCCGCGGAGAACTCCCGAAAACGGATGTGGGCAAGGTATCAAGGCGTGAACTGAGAGAAGAGGCGGAGGAAGCCTAATATGAACTCGAATTTTTTAGAAGTAAAAGATCTGGACAAGGGGTTCGGAGGACTTAAAGCGATCAATAGCGCCAGTTTTAATGTTCGACGTGATGAAATCATCGGTCTTATCGGTCCAAATGGAGCCGGGAAGACGACATTGTTAAGGATGATTCTGGGGATACTCAAGCCCGACAAAGGAACAATTCGATTTAAAGGAAAACAGATCAACGGAAAGAAAACCTGGAATATTGTTAATTCAGGTATCGCCGGCACATTCCAGAATATGAGACCTTTTCGGCATTTGCCGATCATTGCGAATGTCATGGTATCATGTCTTTCCCCTCGGGCAATGAAAAGAGGGGAGTGGGTGAAAAAAATTGAGGCAAAAGCCATGGACGCGTTGGAATTCGCGGGAATTTCTGATATGGCAAGAGAAAAAGCGTCTACGTTATCTCAAGGTGATCTTAAAAGGCTGGAAGTCGCGCGAGCTGTGGCAACCGAACCGGAATTATTGCTTTTAGACGAGCCTTTTGGCGGGTTGAGCCCTGCGGAGACTGATCTTATGGCCAATTCGATTAAGAGACTTCACAAGGGTGGGCGATTCGGCCGGTTGCATAGTGAAGGGCCTGCCATGATCATTGTTGAGCATAAGCTGAAACAGTTGATGAAAATTGTTGATCGGATTGTCGTCCTTAATTATGGCGAAATTATTGCTGATGGTTTGCCGGATGAAGTGGCAAAAGATAAAAGAGTTATTGAATCTTACCTGGGCAAAGGAGATAGATAAATTGATGCTAGAAGTTTCCAATATTACGGTCTGCTTTGACAAGGCCATGATTATTAATGATTTGAGTTTTTATATTAACGCTGGAGAATTGGTTAGCCTGGTGGGGCCGAACGGTGCAGGCAAATCAACACTTCTTAGAGCCATTACCGGTCTTGTATCATGGGAAAAGAAGGTTTTGCGTGGCACAATCGGTGGGGATATTACCTATAACGGCAAGGTGATGTTCGAAGGGGACAGGATAGACAACATTCCGGCGCATAAAATTGTGGAAAGAGGCCTCATTCATTGTCCTGAGCGGAGAAGGCCTTTTACGGAAATGACTGTTTTGGAAAATCTTTACGCGGGCGCATACCTGGTGAAAGATAAAAAGGAAGTTCAGGAACATATTGAGCAGGTATACGAGCTGTTCCCCAGGCTCAAGGAGCGGTCCAAGCAGATATCAGGCACCCTCTCCGGTGGTGAACAGCAGATGCTCGCCCTTGGACGGGCTTTAATGTATAAGCCGAAACTGCTTTGTATTGATGAGCCATCGACTGGCCTTGCCCCCATTTTGAGATCTGAAGTTTTTGAAAAGATAAAAAAGATTCAAAAAATGGGCATCACCATACTTCTTATTGAACAGGAAGTCGACACTGTCTTTAAAATGGCTTCGCGAAATTATGTCTTATCGTCAGGAAAGATTATTGCGGAAGGTTCAGGCGAAGAACTTCTAAAAGATGAGATCCTCCGAAAAACTTATTTGGGTCTTTAAAATTAATTTTTTTTACTGTTCCTGAACAAACCAAAGTACTTCTGTTTGCCTGCCATAAAATCAGAACGTCTTGAGAAGTATTAATCCTTTTTTTGCAAACAATCGGTTAAAACGAGATGGACAGGTGTTTTAAGAAAGCACTTGATTATTTGTGTTGAAATTTTCACATTAGCTTCCTTGATAAATATATAACCTGAATCTTGCATGAAAATTGATGAGAATCTTTTTTGACGAGTTATAATAATAGTTCCAGTAATATTCTAAAATTAAAAGATTTGAATGGTATGCATGGAGAAAATTGATGAGTCATTATAAAGTGAATCAAAAAGATATCTTTTTTATTTTAAAGGACCAATTAAACTATGGATTTTTGTGCAAATTAAAACGGTATAAAGACCTTGACGAAAAAACGTTAGACATGCTGGTGACAGAAGCGATCAATTTTGCAAAAGGGATTGTTGATCCATTACAGGAGATAGGTGAGACAAAAGGGCTTCGGTTCGATAATGGAAAGGTAATCTGCCCTCCTGAGTTCAAAAAAGCGTTTAAACAATATGGTCAGGATGGCTGGATTGCAGCTGCCAGAGATACAGAATATGGTGGGCAGGGATTCCCGCACATGATAAGAATTGTTATTAATGATTTTATGTACGGTGCGTGCCAGCCATTTAATATGGCGCCAAGCCTTACGCATGGTGCAGCGCATCTTGTGGAACACTTCGCTACGGAAGCGTTAAAGAAAATGTATGTGCCGAAAATGTTTAATGGTGAATGGTCCGGCACCATGTGTCTGACAGAAGCAGATTCGGGTTCAAACCTGGCAGCCATCCAGACAACGGCTTGCCGGGAAGGGGATCATTTCCGGATAAAGGGATCAAAAGTTTTTATTTCCTGGGGTGAGCATGATTTGGCGGACAATATCATTCACCTGGTTCTCGCGCATATTGATGGTGCGCCCGAAGGGGTTGGAGGGATATCACTTTTTATCGTGCCAAAGATAAAGGTGCTGCCAGATGGTTCGCTGGGT
>JAFDFT010000361.1 GCA_019309685.1 Deltaproteobacteria bacterium | reverse complement strand
ACGCTTCGCTCCGACAAAGCATCGAAGGTGAAGCCGTAATAATCTACTGTGAATCCTTGATAACGCAGAAGATGGGATATCATTGGCTTTCCCGGAGGGTAAATAAAATGAAAATAAAAATGATATTTATACCTCATCTATAGAAGATATACAAAAATATGAATAAACCGAGCTATATCCTTAATCTCAATGTGATTAATAAAAGCTTTTCCTTTTATTTACGCTCATTTGAGGTTTAACCCATTGCCTGTGCTAAATCCTGGATAATGTCTTCCGGATCTTCAATCCCGACACTAATGTATTTCTTCTTTTGCTCATCATTAAACACAACCATATCATCAAAAAAGAACATAGTGGGTACGTAAACAATCAGGCTTTGGTCATGCCCAAGGGATACCGCGTGTTTTATCAATTTGAGCTTTTTGAGAAATTCAAAGTTTTCCATCAATTCAAGGCCGAGGCTGAAATTGATCATACCGGAAAACGAAGTCATCTGGCCTTTCGCGATTTGATACTGCGGATGACTTGCAAGACCCGGGTATCTGACACTTTCAACCTTTTCATGAGAATTCAAATACTCTGCTACCTTCATGGCGTTATCGGAATGTTTTTCCATTCTTAAAGGGAGTGTGACAATACCCCGCATAATAAGCCATGCGTTAAAAGGACTTATGCAGGCCCCCAGGTGAACAACTCCGCTTTCGCGGATTTTGGCCATAAGCGTCTTGCTTCCCATTACGGCTCCTCCCAGCGCATCACCATGACCATTAATGTACTTCGTCGCGCTGTGGATAACAATATCAGCACCGAGCTGTATGGGCTTTTGAGGAATAAGACCCGACCAGGTGCTGTCTACCACAAATGCTGCCCCCACTTCATGGGCAAGTTCCGCGATTTTTTTAATATCGCTGATCATTATCAGGGGATTTCCAGGAGTTTCCACATAGACCATTTTCGTGTTCGGCCGGATGGCGGCCTTTATCTCTTCAAGGATTGTTGTATCTACTAGGCTGATTTCAACACCAAAGCGCGGTAAATGATCACCGAATAATCCCTGAGTCCCTGTATAGCATACTTCTGACGCTACCACATGATCCCCGGCACTAAGAAGCGTAAAAAGCGTTGCGGAAATAGCCCCCATGCCGCTTGCCGTGACAACGCAGTCCTCGCTTCCCTCAAGAACGGCAAGTCTTTCTTCAAGATGTCTCGGTGTCGCACTGTGCTCCCGGGTATATTCAAATTTATCAAGATGATCCCAGGAAAATACTTTAAGCAGCTCCTCAATGTCCGTGGGCAGTTCGTATGAATTGGCCATGTGAATGGGGCGCCGGATGGCCCGGGTATCGGTATCTATCCCTTCTCCGGAGTGAACGCTCAGCGTATGAACGCCCCAACGACTTTCAGCATCTTTACTCATTAATAACCTCCTGAACTGTTAAACATCATAGCATTTTTCATCGTACAGAAATTATGCACTATAGGTAATGAATATCATTTTTTTTCATCTTGTTAAATAACTCTTTTCAAGCTACACAACTAATAAAGTTTTATTATTATTTAATAGTAATTTCATATTAATAACATACATGTTTCAAAATTACATATTACGTAATGTAAACTTTTTGGAAATTTTGCAATAATTGGGAGGTATCCGATATCGAAACCTTGGCCGATTTATCTCCTACCATTATAATCTCATCCGTTTAAAATCTTCAATATAGCACAGCCAAAATAGAATCCAGTGCTGTAAAATTAATTTGCAGTTAAAATATCAACCTAACAAAATGGGCGAGAGTTAAAATACCTCTCGCCCATTTTTAGTATCACTTTCTTTTCTCTTTACATCCATCCGGCAAAACAAATTCCGCCTTCATCTTTTTCTATTAAGAATCATCCTCAAAAGAGTTGATGACCCAAGTTTTATCGTTTTCATTAAGAAATGGTAAATGTGATACCTCAATTGAGCGAAAGTTGAGGGTGCTCCAGCTTCACCGGCTACGGGATCTACGCTTCGCTCCGACAAAGCATCAAGGGTGAAGCCGTCGAGCTATACCCTTAATCCTTGTGTAATTAGTAAAAGTTTTTCATTTAATTTACGCTCATTTGAGGTGATAATTCTGGTACAACTCTTAACTCGAAATCATCACTTTAGAATCTTAATGCGTTGAAGGTTAAACAAAAATGCCTCCATAGGAAGCCAATCATATTCGATTCTGTCCGACATCGCGTAGATTTCGTTCAAACCGAATAGAATAGCGCCAGAGGGTTCTTCTCTCAGCACCTGGTGAATTTTCTTCAGCATTGCCAATCGCTTCTTTTTATTTGTTTCTCGGGCCTGGGCAAATGTTAATTGGTCAATCTCTTTCTGCTTTTTTCGAGTTTTCCATGCATTATAGATACTGTCGCTTGGCAGTGTCAGGATAAGCCTGGTGCTTGGATCCCTTCCCCCTGCCCAGGTATATATGGTCAGATGCCCTTCTCTTGGATCCCTGTTCCTGGAATAGGTTGCCTGTGTGCCGGCCTCAAGCTGCTGCACCTTGACCTTAACGCCTACATCCTTCATGTAGTCTTGAACGATGGCGGCCACTAATTGTGCGTTCGGTACAGCGCTTGTATAGGACAAGATGATGGGCGTGTCCGCCTTATAGGATGACTGCTGAATCAGTTTTCGGGCCTTGTCCGGATTGAACTCATACGTGATTTTTGGATCATAGCCCAGTTCAGATTTGCTGGCAAACATGTACATGGGATAGCCTTCTCCTAAAAATATCCTGTCCACGATTTCCTGCCGGTTAATGGCATAATGAAATGCCAGAGAAAATTTATTATCTTTTAAAATAGGATAGTTATCCGGTTTGGCTGATAAAGCATAAAGACTCGGAACACGGGACTCCCGCTTTATCTTGATATTCTTGCTTTTTTCAAGGCGTTTTACGTTATGGGGCAGAATATGGCAGATCAGATCCAGTTCGCCTGTCTCCAGCATGGCAACCCGCGTAATCTCATCAGACACGATCATATATTTTAATGTCTTGTAATCGACCTTTGTGGGAACCCGCTTAATGCGGATCTTCTTGGTTTTTTTGTCTCGATATCTCACTCTTTCATTCCACACGTAGTCTTTATCAGCTTCCATGGTCACTTGCTCCCCAACTTTCCATTCAACAAAACGTAGCGGCCCGCTTCCGATGGGATGTCTGCGAAATTTTTTTTGACCTGCTTTATCATAGTATTTTTTTGAACAGATGCCTATCCAGAGCAGTTCTCTCCAGGCCGCGTATGGTTCATAAAAGCGTAAAATAAAATTATAATCATCAATGATCTCAACTTCTTCGATTTCACCCAGGGGCCCGCCCATGAGATTCGCATTTTTCGGGTTCACGCATTGCTCGTATGTCCACTTTATATCATGGGCGGTGACAGGATCCCCTGTATGAAATGTATGGCCCTTATCCATCTTGAACTGAATGTCCTTTCCGTTTTTCAGTACGCGGGCAGATTCAGTCAATGAATTTTCCCACGTACGCTCACCGGTTTTTGGATCGGTTGCTTGAATCGCTTCATGCATTTGGAGCACTACGGGCAGATCAATGCCGGTTTTCATCTCCAGCATATTTAAACTGGTAGGATCATATTCCAGAGCCACTCGCACTTCATCCTCAGGACCGGCCGAGACAACAATTGGAGAAAGGATGAAATAAATTGACAATAAACTCGCCAATACAGCAGTAAAAGTCTTTTTTTTCATGATTCAATCTCCTTTAAAGTCATGACCACCGGCCGAGCCGGTGGCTTGATTACGCCCTATAAGGGCATTGCTACTGACACCCCTTAAGGGGATGCCCATTTCTGGGTACACGCTGACCTGTGGCCAGATTGTTAGATCTATGACAACCTATTTATCAGTATCTTCTTTCTCGATACTGGCACCCTTAAAAAGGTCTTTGTCCATATTAGAATCGTATT
>JAFDFT010000360.1 GCA_019309685.1 Deltaproteobacteria bacterium | reverse complement strand
GGTCCCGATAAAGTACTTTATACTTCCCCTTACGGTTTTTATCAATTTTGGCAGCCTGCCTTATCATTTTAAAGATTTTCTCATTGGCTTCGGACCCACTGTTGGAAAAAAATACTTTTCCCATTTGCGGAAGAAGTTCGAGCAGTTTTTTAGCAAGCTTAATTGCCGGTACATTACCGGCAGTGCCCGAGAAAAACGGGAGCTTTTTCAGCTGCGCGCAGACAGCTTCCGCGATGCTTTCTCTGCCATAGCCAACATTTACACTCCATATCCCGCCGGCCGCGGCGTCAAGATACTCTCTTCCCCGGATATCTTTAAGGACTAAACCCTTACCTTCCACAATTATCATTTGCTCTGCGTTTTCAAATAGTTTGTGGGGTTTGACGTGATGCCATAGGCAGTCCTTATCATCTTTAATAATTTCTTCAGTATGATATCCGAACAAATCTTTGCTTGATTCCATAACATTTTTCCTCTTCGTAGAGCTTTTCAATGTTCTAAAGATCTATTTCTTTGCGTTTAGATGGCTGTACTTCGAGAGATAGCGTACAGGCAGGTTTAAGGCATCTCTTCTGAATGGTTCTGCGAGTACGTTTTCGCCGCCTTCAATCATCGCGTTAATTACGCATGGTTTCCCTGAGGACACCGCATCCTTAACAACATCATGAACATCGTTGTAATCGTCAACAAGGTAACCTTTTGCACCCATTACTTCAGCAAGTTTTGCGTAATCAGGATTTTCTCTGAGGTCCACGCCGACAAACCGATTATCATAGTAGTCGATGTGGTTTTTCTTTTCAGCGCCCCATTCCAGGTTATTGGCCACCACCGCGATAACGGGGATATTTTCACGCACTGCAGTCATTACCTCCGCAATACCGCTGATCCCGTATGCACCGTCACCCTGGAAAGCGAAGACAGGTGTATCAGGGGAACCGATTTTTGCTCCCATAGCGGCGCCATAGGCGAAGCCGCAATTGCCCCAGCTTAAGGCGGATATATGTTTTCGGATGTTGTTGAATTTAAGGTAGGAGTTGATCATGGAAGAATTATTCCCGATGTCTGTCGTAATGATGGAGCCTTCAGGAATGGCTGCTGTAAGTTCTTTAAGAAATCGGCGGGGGTGCATAAGCTTGTTGGTCGAAGACGACCATTCTGCAAGTTCATCATCCCATGTTATATTTTCGTTTTTTACATCCGATAGGCGGTCTTTGTTTTCTTCAAGGCCGGGTTTTAACGTTTTTACTATATCCAGGAGTTCAGAGGTATATTCCTTGACATCGGCGCAGGATGCAACATCTACTTTCAAACTCAATCCAAGGACCTTGACATCAACATCTACCTGAATGATCTTGGCTTTTTCCGGCCAATAGCTCATATCATATTGAGGCAGTTTTCCAAACGGTCCCATTCTGCTTCCAAGTGCAATAACAACATCTGCCTTTGAAATCGTACGCATGGCGGCTTTGGAACCGCAGTAGCCGATTGGTCCAACCGCAAGGGGATGTTCAGCAGGAAACGAGTCATTATGCAGGTAACTGTTTACTACAGGCGCTGTAAGGTATTCGGCAAGCGCCTTAACCTGTTCAAGTGCGTCTCCTTGCGAAACACCGCCCCCTGCTAAAATAACAGGATACTTGGCCTCTACCAGAAGGTTTGCGGCCTCTTTGATTGATTCTTTTGAACCGATACCGCGTGATATCCTGGCGGTTGGATAAATTTCGTCTTCACAAATACCGTAAAAATAATCACGAGGTATATTTAAATGGGCGGGTCCATTCTCATTTTTCGCCATGTAGAAACATCGTCTGGTCAGTTCGGCCATTCTTTCAGGCCTGTTGACTCTGACTTGATATACTGTCTGTTTTTCGAACATCGCCATTTGATCCAGTTCCTGAAATCCGCCGGTACCGATTCCCATGGAGCCGGTTTCAGGGGCAATGGCAACTACCGGTGAGTGAGCCCAATATGCCGCAACGAGCGCTGAAATAAAGTTGGCAGCGCCGGGGCCGTTCTGTGCAATACATGCCTGCGGCCTGCCGGTTACCCTTGCAAGACCATCTGCCGCATGACAGGCAGCCTGCTCATGAGCAACGGATACGAATCTAATGCCGGCGTCTGGAAAAAGATCAAGCGCGTCCATGTAAGCGGAACCAACAATGCCGAATACGGTGGTCACGCCTTCAGCAACCAGGGTTTCAACCAGGGCTTCGCTGGGTGTCATTTTTACTTTTGTCATTTTCTGTCCTCCTTTGATGTATTTAAAGGAATAATATAATTTTTAGTCTGAAAAAACAAAATACACTTGATTCTGATATCTGATATATCAGTTGGTTTGTCAAGAAAAATCCTATTTACATTATAAATTACTACATCCAAAAAAAACCGGCAAAATCAAATAACTTTTTGAAATGATACGCTTTGCAAATATATTATTCAGTAGTTTGTTTTTGTTTCCGGATTTTCAATGTTTTGTCATTTCTAAATTGTGCTACGAAACTGAGTCTTAGGGCTAAGTAAGTATATCAATAAAGGTTCGCCCGGTTGCATCTAGGTTGAAACTGATGAACCAACCCTTAATTAATGAATATTCGTTCATTTTTCCGAACAAATCTATTCTCCCGATTCTACCTGACATATTTTACTAAATCATCTAACTATTAGTAATTGTGCATAAAATGGCTAATATGTGATGGTTGAAATTAGCCGCATAGTATTGGCATAATTATTGCTAAATGATGTTAGTTCCATATTGCTTCAACTATTCGACACTTGGCTAGAGAAATGAAAAAAATCAATTGAAAATCTGAAACTAATTAAACTTGGAGGCAATTTATGAAGAAAAACGTGTTAATGGTTATGGTTGTTGTGTTCTTTATGTTCACTCTTATTGGGGTTTCATATTCCTGGCAGGGAAGGATGGACGGGATGGGTGATCCTGTTGGACTTATTTCTGATGAGTCTGATTTTTTAATCAATCCTGCCAGAATCGCTGATGGGAAGGGTGGTAAAATTTTAAGTCACTACGGTTTTTCCTATACAGGAGTGGATAATAATTGGAATGCTGATCTCACGGGTGGTTTGATACCTTTATTGATTTCTGGTTCAGAGGATCTTTCCTATGATCTTGAAAATGACGGGGGTGAATTTTGGAACGAAGCCCTGCTAGGAGTATCATTTTCTCTGGGTTCCGGGAAAATGGGTATTATTTTTGAGTATGAAGGAGAATATGGGGATTACGGTGGACATGAAGTTCTTGATGGAAGCATTTCCGGATTGGGATCAGCCAATCTTGATATGGAAAATGATGTTGATACAGATATGAGCGATTTTGCCTTAAGCTTTATCTATGGCGTACCCCTTAGCAAGGTATTCAAACTTGGCACGGAAGTAAAAATCGCTTACAGGGACGAAGAAACAAAATGGAATTCAAGTCTTTCGAATCTTAGCACTACGCCCGCTATTCCAGGTTTTCCGGATATTTCTCTGGATTCTTCCAACTTCCCTCTAACTGGTCTTTCGCGAATTCTTATGCCTTATGATTCTGATTACTGGGATTTCTCGTTCAAGCTTGGTCTTAACTGGAAAGTGGGTGAAGTCGAGTGTGACTTTGCTCCAAGAGGTGGGTTTATTTTTGCCGGTGACAATGAGTGGGACTCGGATCTGAAAGGCGATATCGATATAGG
>JAFDFT010000039.1 GCA_019309685.1 Deltaproteobacteria bacterium | reverse complement strand
CCCATCTAATTTAGGGAGCATGATATCAAAAACAGCAACATCGTACGAACCTGTCGTGGCAAGATGAAGCCCATCCTCACCATTTTCCGCGTGATCGGTGATATACCCCGCTTCCTTTAATCCGATCCTGATAAACTCGGAGATTTTTTTATCATCTTCTATAAGAAGTATACGCATGGGTATCTGATTCTCTTTTAGAATATTATATTTATGAATTAGAGTTATATGAAACGCGTCTTAAATTCTCAACAGGTCCTTTATAAAACATTACCTTTGTCCCAAGTTCTCCTCAACATCTTTGTTGCATATTAACACAATCCACCTATTTTAATCACGATTTTATATACAGCATACAAATATTAAAAATAAAACATTTTTAAAGGAATATTGCCAAATGATAATGTTTCCGTAATGTCAGCGTAAGAGACATGTGTTAAAAAAATAACTAAATAAAAATAGAATAATCATGGAATGAGTGACGGCAGCCATATTTGGAAGGACAAGGATTTAAAAATTGAATAGATCTGAATTTGTTTTGGAATCCATTTTTATAAATAGATGATCACTAAAAATTAAAATTGAAAGCGCGAAAAGAGTTTATGAAAAATGAAAGTATTGTAGTAATTAAGTAAACATGCCGAAAGCATCATCAGTTGGGGAATCGACACATCGGTTTCTTCTGTTAGTACCAAAATTGACGCATACATTTGTGTGAAAACCCAATTAATTTTGCAGCATATTACCAAATGATAATGTTTTAGTAACCATAAGGTAATAAGCATATGCTAAAAATATGAAAATGTGAGAGATGCTTGCTAAGCAGTGGCGCTTTTTTAAATATCGTTGAATATTTATCATTTTAATCATTTAATAATAAGGAAAAAGAATAATGCATACTTTCTGGTTAGTACTGGGTTTTTCAGCACAGGCATTGTTTACCGCGCGTTTTTTAGTACAATGGATTGCCAGTGAAAAAGCAGGCAAAAGCGTTGTTCCACTATTTTTCTGGTACTTTAGCCTTGTCGGGTCCAGCTTACTCCTGATATACTCCATTTACCGAAAAGATCCAGTCTTTATTATCGGGCAGTCCACTGGAATTTTTATCTATGTCAGGAATCTTTATTTTATAAAACGAGAGAAAAGAAATGTTGGCCAAAGCCCGATAGGCTTAGAGCAAAATTCTACGATATAAAAAATGTATTGAGAATAGCAAATGAATCGTTCAATTGATAAATACCCTATAGCACTATTTTTATTATGGTTTGTGTTTTTCTTTTTACCTGTCGGGAATAGGAGTTTATGGAATCCGGATGAACCGCGCTATCTTCAGGTGGCATGGGAGATGGTGCAAGCCAAGGCCTATCTGGTTCCTGTATTCAATGGCGAGCTTTATGCACACAAACCGCCTCTTTTCTTTTGGCTGACCATTTTGATGTCTAAAATATCTGCCTTTGAGACTGCCAGTAGATACGTTTCCGCGCTGATGAGCCTCGGAACGATATTTTTGACCTACCTGATAGGGAAAAGGTATGGTGGGAAGAAAATCGGATTTGTTGCCGCTCTAATTCTAATGACCAGCGGTTTTTTCCTCTGGCTCACAGGAACGGGCAATATTGATACGACCCTGACCTTTTTGACCACCTTGAGTTTCTATAGCTTTATCCAGTATGGAGAAAATAAAAAATGGTTATGGATATTTCTGGCTTACCTTAGCTGTGGGGTCGGTATCCTTGCAAAGGGGCCAGTGGCACTTCTGATCCCCTGGCTGACGTTTCTTGCCTGGACAATTTACAAGTCACATTTCAAAAAAGAAGAGGTCCCATATATTCACCTGGTTTGGGGTCCATTCATAGCCATAGGGATTGCTGCCCTATGGATGATTCCCGCTTGTATTGCCGGCGGGGAAACGTATACAAGAGAGCTTTTGTTTACGCATAATATCGGGCGTACAGTTAAGTCATTCGCCCATCAAAGTCCGTGGTATTATTATATTTTAAATTTTACCGGCATATTTGCGCCATGGTCTTTAGTGTTTTTAGCTGCAATGTTTGGTATTAAAAAAGAGTTAAAAGAGGATGACGAGCCACTTTCTTTTTATTTAACATGGTTTTTTACTACTTTTCTGTTTTTCTCAATGTTTTCAGGAAAACGAGGCCAGTACCTGCTTCCCGCATATCCGGCATTCAGCCTGTTTTTAGCGAATATAGTAAACAGATGGGACAGGAGGGGCGAGAACTCTTTTTCAATAAGGCTAATTATTTTTCTAATTCTTGGTATCGGTGTATTTGTTTTACTGGCACCGCCGTTTATTCCATTTTTTAATAAGAATTTGGATCTTTTAGCTGATGTTTCATTTTCAATCAGCGGATGGCGGCTATGGACGGTTTATAGTATCGGAATTCTGTCGCTTATAATTCTTTGGATGTCATATGCAAAGCTCAAGCTAAAAAAGTATATGGAAGCATGTATGTTCTTTGTGTTTGCTGTATTGCTGTATCTTGGCATTTTACAAATATCAATTTCTCCGGGCATCGATCACGTAAAATCGTTAAAATATTTTTCAAATGAAATAAAAGAGGTCGTGCCAAAAAGCAGCACCATTGCATTTTACAAGAAGTACTCCCAACGAGGGTTAAATTTCTATCTTAACCGACCGGTTATCCCAGTAGTTTCGCACGATCAATTACAAAATGTGAATCCGCCCTATGACTTTATTTTGAGGGAACGGAGGAATAAAGGCCGAAAACCCATTCGTCTTGGTGAGGTTTCATCGATAAAAATGATGGGTTATAATGGGTATAAAGCTATCCATGTGAAGAAAATAGGAAGTAAAGAATATACTTTGTGGAAGTTAATGCCTGAGCAGTGAAGCCTGAAAAGGCAGAAAAGTAAAATCGTTGATAATATCAAGTCGTATAGCCATACTTAAACACATTCCAGTTTCCGGCAATCATCTTCCCAGTATTTCTCACCATAGCTTATCAGAAGCTGCGCATCTTTTAATATATCCCTTTCGGCTTTAAAAAATATAACCCACTGCCCCTTATGCAAAGTATGTTCCACATCCACATTGCTGTCAAAGCTATGGTTAATAAAACGCGTTTCGTTTCCTTCGAGCCGCCCGTTGATTTCAAGAGCGGGCCCACCTTTTATTTCATCCAGGTAGTACCAGGTATAATCGGTTTCATATCCTGAAATATCTTCATCGGTATCACCGAGTTTATCTGCAATTTGTACAACCCCCGCGTATTCTCCTATAAAATCATCTTTACAAATGTCTTCTGCTGCGAAAACCCCGTATCCGATAGCATCGTCAACCTTTTTAATATAGAGCGGTGCCATGAGACAATTCTCAATATGATCTCCGTATTTCCGGCTCAGGTCTTTAAATTCCTCTTTATTGGTTTTAAAATACGGACTTTGATCCAGCTTTTTGCCGATAAGGGGCTTCCAGTCAATGCGAGTCCGTTCAAGATAGAGAATCCCCTGGATTTTAAAAAACTGTTGAATCTCTTTTTTCGATCGGTAGATTTCTTTCATCTTATTTGTCATGATTGAGTCAAGTTCCTTTATATCACTAAGCATACATTATTGGAAGTCTTCAAATAAAGCCTGTTTGGTGGCAGTTAGCTTTAAAAGGGTGTTCGGTGCTTAATTAATACATGCACGGAAAATCCCTAAATTACACTTTTCCCGTCATTGCGAGAGAGGTACGACCGAAGTAATCTCCTGGAGGCAAAGGGATTGCTTCGCTTACGCTCGCAATTACAGTCCGTGATGGGGACTTTTCGTTCAGGCACTAATTACGCGAACAGATCTGCATCTCCGGAAGAACAGACCAGTATCGTTGTTGGTAGTTTTTCTATATACTCTTTATAGGTTGCGTAAAAACTACTTGCTTCTTCTATGGGAGGAAGACGAAATCCAAGGAACACGGCCGAAGCGTCCTTGGATTCTTTGAATACAATATCTTTAAACTGTTTTTTTGAAACAACGGCCTTGGATGTGGCTGTCATTCGCCCCTTCTCAACCAGACTATTTAATTCTGCTTCAGCCTGAATGCGGCTGGCTTCGTCGTTAACGACTCTAAGCAGTCTTATTTCAGCCTGTTTCCACTCAGGAGTTTGCGTCATTAAATAAGACAGGATCAACATCAGGGATCCATTCCCTAGTCCCCGCCACCAAAGGTCAATGCGCAAAGGTTTATCGAGATCCGGAAGTCCTTTATCAGAAAGAGCCAATAAGCTCATATCAAGCTCATTCGCAACCTTCATGTGTTTTACAAAGGCTTCAGCGCGTTCCGAAAACCCAGGCCAGCCCATCATTAGCACATTTGGCCTTAACGGTCTGAGAGAGTGCGCTTGTAGAAAAGTGGACAACATAGCATCAAAATTATAGGTGATATTTACTTCAGCAAGAGCTGGGAATTTGTGTACATCTATAAATTTGAAAAGTTCTTCTTCTTTGCTTTTTCGTTCCTCTCCCATCTCGGAAATATCGCCAATCACAAAATTTGCAAGCGTTAAAAGCCCTCGGCCCGCCTCCATCCACAAAGCATACCGAACAAGAGTGTACCGGGTTTCCGGAATACCTGACATGACAATAATATTCGGACGCCAGTTTTTCGCGTCACGAGGCATATCCCGAAGTTTTAAAATAGCATTTCTTGCACGCATGAAGGTAAATCCGCGACGGGCATCACCAAAAGAGGCTCTCATATGTTTGGTTGCAAGGTAAAAATACAACCCGAAAATAATGATTGCAGCGATGATAGCGGCAATCCAGTTGATGAGAATCGCAGTGGCCAGGCATCCAAGAGCACCGAGGAGTGCCGTGCTCCAGTGAAAAAATCTAAATGTCGGCCTGAAGGAAGGATTACTGCCAAATGCCTCGACAAAAGCGCTTATATTGACGGTTCCGTATGACGCCAGAAAAAACATCGTCAGGATTGCAGCGACAGCATTTAAGGCGTTTTCTGAAAATGTTGTTGCCAGCACAAGTGTGACAATCGTTATAAAAAATGTCAGCCATAATGCTCTTCTGGGCTCATCCCCTTTTTTTGAGCCTTTCCCAAACGGGGCCAGGACCTTATATAGCCTGTCACGAGAGAGCGCTTGAAGGATTCTAGGGGAGCCGATAAATGAGCCAATGGTACTGGACGCTGTTGCGGCGATAGCCCCCTGCGCTACCAGCAAACCGAACTTTCCGGATACAGCTTTTAGTGCCAGATAAGGTGTATTTGTTAATGAAGGTATCCCTTCACCGGAGGCGCGATCAATACCGCCCGCCATAAGTACCATCTGTAAGGCATATATAAGAAATCCAATACCCACTGCGGCCAAGGTGCCAGCGGGAATAGATTTGGAGGGTTCTTTTAAATCACCGGACATACTCACACCAGCAGTAATACCTGTTACGGCCGGAAAATAAATGGCAAATAACACCCAGAAGGGCATGTTGCCAGGTACGTGTTTTGCCGCGGGTGCCATGTTTACAATCAATCGGTCCCATTCAAAATGCCATGTCAAACCGGCCATGAAGGTTAAAATGGAAATGCCAAGAGAAATAAGAATCAGAAATTGGATCTTCAATGCAATTTGCGCGCCCACATAAGTAATAATAAAAAAGATAACTGCAAATATAATGCAGATATACAGATAGTTTGCTGATATGAACGGACGAAGGCTCTCAAATGCCATTAGCGCGTGAACCAATCCGATAATGTAAAAAGGGACAGATAACGCCAGAGCAAGGTACAGGGAAACACCAATGGCCCCGCCCGGCTCCGCGCCGAGTGACCGGCTGATCAAATAATACGATCCACCGCCTTTAACATCCATATTGGTTGATATGGCGGATATTGACAGGCTGGTTAAAGATGTAATGGATTTACATAAAACAAGTATTATCAAAGCACCCAACAACCCGGCGTACCCGACCACGGATCCGGCGTTCATAAACATAATCACGCCGAGAATTGTCAGAATCGACGGCGTAAATACACCTGCAAACGTACCGAACTCATTTTTTTGTTTCCCGGTCATACCTTTTATATTCTGTTTATTAAATCGCGATTATTTTGGATGTTACGTTTAAGGCATCTGCGTGGTGAGTTGTTATTTTAAGTTTTTCTCTCAATCAAACGTCATGTCATATTTTTCATTTTGTGGATTTTTCTTTGCAAACCACCAAGCAGAACTAAAAGACTTTTGCCAAGTTATAATTCTTTATGGCTATTAGGCGCTTCACTCGAATCCTTGAACCCTTGGGCCCTTGAATCCTTCTAGGATCATCTATTCTTTTAGAGATGATCCTTAATTTAATTTGTCATGGCATCCACTGCACGTGGTAGGGGCTTTGATCGCCGGGTCTTCACTTTTGATTTTCCGATGGCACGCTCTGCAGTTATTGTGGAATGCCAGTTTGAGATTCTTTTTTTGAACATCCGGAGAAAGTGTTTTTTCCCTTTTTACTGTAGGCTCGTTATGGCAAACTTCACATTTGTCTACTTCCATTCCTTCTTTCCATACATTTTTACCATTCTCATAAATATGATGGCAGTCATTGCATGCAACCTTGTATTCTTTACTGTGTTTGTCGTGGGTAAACTTTACCGGTCCTTTTGTATGTTCTGTGAAAAGCTGAGCATAGATAGTAATGGTCTCAGAAGAATCCGCTTCTGCTTTACTATCTTCAACGGGCTTTGTTTCCTCGGGTTGTTGAGCTTTACTTTTATCTTGTGAAATATCCATTTCCTTTTCAGGCGAACATCCAATAAATAAAACAGCTGCACATATCAGGGCCAGGAAGACACGTTTGGTATATATCCATTTATTTTTCATTTTTTAATCCTCTCCGATTTTCGAATCGGGGTTAATCATCGTTATGAAAGTGATCTGAATAAATACTCTTACGGATGGTTTTTTGTGCTTAACTGTTTATTTTTCCATTTTATGATTTTTGACATTGCTTTTGCCAAATTCCCAAGAGAGTGAAATACAGGAAGACCCGCATCTTCAAATGCCTTTTGAATAACGAGAAATTCCTTCATTCCAGGCAGATCCAAAGGAGGACGCAAAGCAATTAATACAGGTTTTCCGGTTTCTTGTATGGTTTTTTTCATAGCATTAATTACGGGCTTATAAAATACTTCTGTAGAAAATCGTTCATGTCCCCAGCTCCCAATGGGGTGAAATCCAAGATGATACGCAAGCATATGAATTTCCGGAACCTTTCCGAGTATATCCATGGCGGTTGCGATGGCCTTCGGTGTGGCGAGGTTCGGTGTGTCCAGGGGATTGGTAAAAATACTGCCTGCCAGGGGGAGATGTTGTTTCAGTTCATCCTTTACCGCTGATGAAAAACCTGGAAGCTTCAGTCCTTCCTTTTCCATTTCATCACCCGCCAGAACGCTGGCTCCACCGCCGGCTCCTATGAGCGCGATACCGGTATCCTCAGGAACCGGCTCGGCAAAACAAAGGGCCACCAGCACATCTATCATTTCATCAATGTTATTGACCTTTATAACGCCTGCCTGATGGCACATGGCGTTAAAAATTTCAACAGAACTGGTCATACTGGCAGTATGGCCATATGCAGTTCTTTTCCCGGCTTCTGTATTTCCGCCTTTATAAAGCACAACCGGCTTTTTTGAAGCCGTTTCGGTAAGGGCATTTCGGAATTTTTCTCCATCCTTTACACCTTCGATGTATGCCGCGACGATTTTTGTTTCATCATCCTGGGCGAAATATTGAAGCAGTTCGATTTCATTAACATCCAAAGCGTTTCCATAGCTGATGACTTTGCTGAATCGAAGACCTCTCGGCCCGCTGTGAAGCGGCAGGTTTTGGGCGTGGCCGCCGCTTTGGGAAATAAAACCAATGGGTCCGGGATTAATCGGCATTCCGAAAAGGTTTACCAGGCGGCTTTTTGGCACAAATAAGCCAACACAATTGGGCCCTATAATCCGGAAACCGCCTGCCTTTGCTTTTTCCAACAATTTGTTTTCCAAATCCGCACGTTCTTTGACACCACTTTCGCCGAATCCGGCTGTAAAAAAATGGACCGACTTTACTGATTTTTCGGCACATTCATCCAGCAGGGAAAGCGCTGATTCGGCGGGTATGTTTACAACAACATGATCGACGATACCGGGTATATCAAGAAGCCGTGGATAACACTTCAGCCCAAGAACTTCATTGTATTTTGGATTGACCGGGTATATGGCAGGAAATTCAGCTTCTATCAGGGAATGAAGGACGATTTCAGCAAAAGCGAGGTTCTTTGCTGAAGCGCCCACCACCGCCACCCCCCGCGGTGAGAAAATATCATCCAGTTCCATAGTTTTTTTATTCATGTTTGCTCCAATTAATGGTGATCTAATCCCAGCAAAAATCTAAAGTCAAATGATTTAGTCTCTCTATTTTTTACTGCAATTAAAATTAATGAATCTCCCCGCAGCAAGCTACAAGGAATAATCAAGTTTAAGTGAATTATCCGGGTCAACACGTGATTACAACTCCATCACTGATATCGTTTTCGGGGACGTATCACCCCATAACTTGGTGCATTCTCATCTGTATTAAATGCTCCTTCCCATTCACTTTGGCTTTCTATCAGTTCGTCAGGAAGCATATTTAAAAAATATGTGCCAACCGCACCGCCATGGAAAACTGTTTTCCCGTATTGGGTGCCGGTTCGAGTAAGCACCAGCTCGTCCTTTGCACGTGTCATTGCAACATATAAGATGCGCCGCTCTTCCTCTTCTTCATCTTCTTCGCCTAAGCTTCTGATGTATGGATACATTCCAGGCTCAGCACGGATGATATAGCAAACGGATGATTCCGTTCCTTTAGCGCTGTGTATGGTAATCAACGCAACACAGTCTTTTCCTTCTGGCCTCGTTGCTTCAGTTGTCGAAATAGGATCCATTGTATAGGTTTCAATAAATTGCAGTAGGCTTCGATATCGCTCTGCGAGCTGTTCAAGCAGGTTAAAATCTTTTTTCCGTGACATCCATTTATTATATCGCTTGGAAAGTATTGGATCCAAAAAACGAGCGCCGGCTTTCAGCGCCTTGGCCGGTTCATTGATATATTTTTGAATAAGCTGTGGTCCTTCAGCGATCTTTTGACCAGTCTTGAACTGTTTTTTCATCACAGTGATCGCTTCGGCGATATTGGGCGCTGTCTTCATGGATGCGATGGCTCTGGAGGCAGTAATATCGCCGATCTTCGGCCATAAGGTGAGATAGCGTATCCATGCCAGTTCGTCATAATGACTAATAGACGCGCGAATCAGGCACAGCAGATCTTTCACATGTGCGGCCTGCAACAGGCCGACTCCGCCGATAAAAGCATAAGGGATATTTTTTTCAACAAGTATGGCTTCTACAGTACGTGAATTCCAGGCAGTTCGGGTGAGGATCATGTGGTCGCCCCATGACGCACCGGTTTCATGCCTCTTTATCAGGTCTTGGGCGATCCATTTGGCCTCGTCGAATTCTGTTTCAAAGTCGATGAGAACAGGCTTCTCACCTGATCTGCGTTTTGCCTTGAGTTTTTTTTTGTAGTTCAGAGGAGATTCTTTAAGCAGCCAGTTGGATAGATCCAAAATTTCCTGTGACGATCGATAATTATCCTCCAGCCGCAATACAACCGCACCGGGAATACGCCTTTTAAAAGAGTGAACGTTTCGAAAATCCGCGCCGCGAAACGCGTATATGCTCTGTGCGTCGTCGCCCACACAAAAAAGTTTTGCCGGATCTTTAAGTCCGTCTAAAATGAGCCACTGTAAAGGATTTGTGTCCTGCATTTCGTCAACAAGGATGTGGTCATATAGACTTCGAAGTTTGTCACCGACAATGGCTTCATCATGAAGTTTTTTGGCAAACCTGTGAAGGATATCGTCATAGTCAAGATACCGGTTGGCTTCTTTTCTTTTGTCATATTCCTTAAATACCTCACAAATCTTTTTCATGGTATCTTCATCATGATCTGTGTGTTTCTTAAGATATTTCAGCGGTCCGATATTTGTATTGCGTGCGTAAGAATAGACTTTAATCAGTTCAGAAGCCTTGGGAAATATAACCCTTTTTTTAAGAAAATCGGCACGAACAAGCTTCATGAGATCTGTCTGATCTTCACGGTCAATGATAGTGAAGTCCTGTATGCCAAACTGCTTTGACATTCTGCGCATGGAAAGCAGACAAAAATGGTGAAATGTACCCGCGATCACGTCCCTGGCAGCGTTGCCAATGCTTAAGTGCAGCCGGTCTGTCATATCCCGGGCGGCCCGGCGGGTAAATGTTAAAAGCAATATTCGGCCGGGATCCACTCCATGTTGAATAAGATGAGCAGCATGGGCCATGATGGTCAGTGTTTTGCCCGTTCCCGCTCCAGCCAGAACAAGTATATGCGCGTCTTTATATTGAGCCGCG
>JAFDFT010000359.1 GCA_019309685.1 Deltaproteobacteria bacterium | reverse complement strand
CAATTGCTTAAAATTTTGTGGTTTTAGATATTTCCAACTGTAAAGTTTAACACCTCAATTGAGCGAAAGTTGAGGATGCTCCAGCTTCCCCGGCGACGGGATCTACGCTTCGCTCCGACAAAGCATCAAGGGTGAAGCCGTAATAATCTACTGCGATACCTTGATAACGCAGAAGATGGGACATTATCGACTTTCCCGTAGGGTAAATAAAATGAAAATAAAAATGATATTTATACCTCATCCATAGAAGAGATACAAAAAACTAAATAAAACAGGCTATACGCTTAAATCATGCGTAATTAATAAAAGTTTTCATTTTATTTACGCTCATTTGAGGTATTAATTAAATAGAAGGCAACAGGCGTTGTTATTTTACAATTACCCGTAGGGGCGAACCTGTGTGTTCGCCCGAAATAATGTATTCGTTTTATCAGGGCATACACGAAGGTCTGCCCCTGCAATAAACATTAAATTTATAAACAAAGGATACCGACAATGGATAAACTTTTATGGGAACCTTCGGAAGAACGGATAAAAAATTCCAATATGCACCGTTTTATGGAAGCCGTAAATGAAAAACACAGAAAAAGTTTTACTGATTACGATTCCCTTTATCAATGGTCTATAGAAAATATCTCAGACTTTTGGGCATCCATGTGGGATTTCGGAGAAATCAAAGCGTCGGTATCTTATGATCAGGTGGTAGATGATATTGCAAAGATGCCGGGTGCAAAATGGTTTTCAGGCGCTCGCCTGAATTTTGCTGAAAATTTGCTCCGCTTTCAGGATGATCAAACAGCTATTATTTTTAAAGGAGAAGATCAGGTTATCGAAAGGATAACGTACAATCAATTGTATAATGAGGTGGCAAAGGTTGCGCTGTCTTTAAGGGAAGCGGGAGTAACCAAGGGTGATCGGGTTGTAGGGTTTATGCCGAATATGCCGCAATCCATTATCGCCATGCTGGCCGCAACGAGTATTGGCGCGATATGGTCTTCATGTTCTCCGGACTTTGGCATAAAGGGTGTCCTTGACAGGTTCGGCCAGATACAGCCCAAAATTTTGTTTACCGCAAACGGGTATTTCTTCAAAGGGAATCATTTGGATTCTCTTGATAAAATTTCGAGTATGCTTGAATCACTTCCTTCCATTGAAAAAGTTGTTGTGGTCCCTTATACAGAAACGTCTCCGGATATAAGCGCTGTTCCCAAGGCTGTGCATTATGAAGATTTCATATCAAAGAAGTCCGGTATTGAGATTGAGTTTGAACAGCTTCCATTTGATCATCCGCTGTACATTATGTATTCCTCAGGCACCACGGGTTTGCCGAAATGCATGCTGCAGGGGGCCGGTGGAATATTAATTCATCATATAAAAGAACTCAAGCTTCATACTGATTTGAAGCGGGATGATACTATTTTTTACTTTACTACCTGCGGATGGATGATGTGGAACTGGCTCACCAGCTCCCTGGCACTTGGCGCTACACTGGTGTTGTATGACGGCAATCCGTTTCATCCGGACCCTGGCGCACTTTGGAAAATGGCGCAGGATGAAAAGATTAGCATCTTTGGAACAAGCGCGGGATACATCGCAGCTCTGCAGAAAGAAGACCTGCAACCGAAAAATCTGTACGATCTGTCTCAATTAAGAACCCTGCTTTCCACTGGTTCGCCGCTGTCCATAGAAGGATTTGAATATATTTATAGAGAAGTCAAAGAAGACATACAATTATCGTCCATCGCCGGAGGAACTGATTTAAACGGCTGTTTTGCCCTGGGGAACCCCATGGGGGCGGTATATGCAGGAGAACTCCAGTGCAAGGGGCTAGCCATGAAAGTAGAGGCATTTGACGAAGAGGGGAAGTCCGTTATCAATCAGGAGGGTGAGCTTGTCTGCACCGCACCGTTTCCGTCTATGCCCATTTACTTCTGGGATGATCCGGATGGTAAAAAATATCATTCTGCCTATTTTGATGTGTACCCGAATGTCTGGCGGCACGGCGATTACATTATGGAGACGGAACGGGGAGGCATTGTGATGAGCGGAAGGTCGGATGCCACGTTGAACCCAGGGGGTGTGAGGATCGGTACCGCTGAAATCTACCGTTTGATGGATCAGTTTGAAGAAATCGAGGACAGCGTAGTCGTTGGACAGGACTGGAAGAACGATGTCCGGGTTATACTTTTTGTGAAAATGGCAGAAGGGGTTGAACTGACAGAAGAGATAAAAGCCAAGATTAAAAAGTCTATCCGTGCCAATGCATCACCCAGGCATACGCCTGCGAAGATTATCAGCATTCCGGATGTTCCGTATACCCTTAATATGAAAAAAGTAGAACTTGCAGTCAAAAAGATCATTCAAAACCAGCCGGTAAAAAATAAAGACGCGTTGAGCAATCCGGAGGTGTTGGATTACTATGCGAATATTGCGGAATTAGAGAGTGATTGATCAATCTCCATTGTAACAGGGCAGACACAGAGGTCTGCCCCTACAATTAATAATGCCGGTAGGATCGGCAACAAATTAAATTATTTTACATTTATCCGTAGGGGCGAACCTGTGTGTTCGCCCTTAATGATATGATATTCCGTTCTTCAGGGCAGACACAGAGGCCTGCCTCTACGATTTTAATGATGCTATCGGGATCGCAAAAAACAAATAAATACTAATGACACAGCTTACAGGCCAAATTGAAATCATTACGTTTACTAATGAAGAAAACGGTTATACGGTCGCGAAAGTAAAAACTCAGGAAAAGCATGACCTTGTTACTATTGTAGGCAACTTGCCTGCTGTGGCGCTTGGAGAAATCCTTGAGATGAAAGGAACGTGGAAAGACCATGCTCGGTTTGGGGAGCAGTTTGATGTTACGTCTTATACAATAAAAGTCCCGGCTACGGTTTACGGTATAAAGAAATATCTGGGTTCAGGGCTGATCAAGGGGCTTGGACCCAAGACAGCAGAAAAAATTGTTAACGCGTTTGGCAAAGAAACGTTAGACGTCATCGAGTATCATATTGAAAAGCTCACGAAGATTGAGGGTATTGGAAAAAAACGCGTTCACATGATCCGGGCGGCCTGGCTTGAGCAGAAGGAGATCAGAGATGTCATGATCTTTCTGCAGACGTACGGTGTGGGTATCGGTTATGCGGCAAAAATATTTAAAAAGTATAAAGGGAAATCTGTTCAGGTTGTAAAAAATAATCCCTTCCGTCTGGCAGATGATATCTTTGGAGTTGGGTTTAAAACCGCAGATATGATCGCGGAAAAACTCGGATTCCCAAAGGATTCTGTAATGCGGATAGAAGCAGGCATTATTTATCTGCTCAAGCAGTTCGCGGATGACGGCCATGTGTATTATCCTTACGAAGGGCTCAGTGAGAAGGGTAGGGAGGTTTTAGAAGTAAAAGAAGATATTGTTCGGCAGGCCATTGACACATTAGCCAAAGATAAGAAAATTATTATTGAAGATGCTGAGAGCAATGATAGTACAGCATCTCCTGGGAAGAGGGTTTATCTAAAAGGCCTTTATCAAAATGAAGCAGTTGTGGCAGAGCGGCTGAAAGCCCTGGATGAAGCATCAGCACCTAAATCGATTCATGATGTAAACGTACAAAAAGAAATTGAATGGGTGCAGGAAAAGCTGTCAATTGATCTGGCCGATCAGCAGGTAGAAGCCATTCGAAG
>JAFDFT010000358.1 GCA_019309685.1 Deltaproteobacteria bacterium | reverse complement strand
GCGTTTAAATTTGATTGCGCTGCAAAGTTCACCATGTCGTCTACTGAAACCTTATACATCTCAGCAACTTTTTCAGCGGTATTGCCCATGGGAATTTCTTCCGGCTTGATATATTGAAACATCCTCATGGGAAAATCCATACCCGCACCCATTGGCACTTTTTCCATATCCTCAGCACCGCCTGCCAGTATAATATCGACCTCTCCGGTTCGAATCGCTCTTGCCGCGTCCATTGTCGCGGACATGCCCGAGGGACACTGATTACATATTGTCTGTGAAGGAACGCTGAATGGAAGACCTGTGGCCAGCCAGGCCAGTCTGCCGATGTCATTCTGCATGCCAGTCGCATTTGCGGTTCCGATAAAAACCGCTTCAACATCTTCCGGTTTTACCTTGGGGTTTCTTTCAAACATCGCCGTGTACAGGGCGGACAACAATTCGTCAGGCCTGACGTCCTTGAACCAGCCTTTCTCATTATGTGCTCTGGCATTTGGTGTCCTGATTCCATCAATAAATACACATTCTTTTAATTCAGTCATTTTTTTCTCCTTTCAAATATCTATTTTGGTTTAATTGTTTTACTTTTTAACATGTTAAAATTATTACAAATACCTCTTTGCTATACGACTCTATGAAACGCCTCATCAAATCCAGGCTTCCCCTCATAACGGGCCATGTATAAGCCAGGCGCTTTGTCAATATTTTCGAACAAAGAAGGGTCAACTTCGATACCGGCCTTCTGAAGCGCCTTCACGATATTTTCAACTTTTGGCGGGCACCCTTTGATTGCCAGCATTTCTTTAATATTTGGATTGTCCTTGTGTTTCTGGTACATACATTTGCCGAGCAAAATAGTCTTGTTCATACCCGGCGTCGGTTCCATGGCTTTACCCGTCAGCACCTCGACATTATCCCACGGCTCACCTTTCCATGCGTAACGTATTGCTGAAAGGACAAGTCCGTTAACGCCCGAACAATATGTACACATGGTCAGATCAAATTTTCGGTAAAATACACCTTTGATGCCGTCTTTTACCAGTCCATCAGGAACGGACCGCTCTTCATCAACTGTATACGGAAAATCATACTTATGCAAGGAAGCAACATCCTCTATCTTTTCACCAACTATCTCCACATCTGAAAGGTCATACGGCCGGCCGTGATTTTTCGCCGCATTTACCAGGTGAGGAATTTCAGAAGGCTCGTATCCCAATACCTTTGCCCCCACCATATCCGCGGAAATAAAATCAGCCGATGCCACAAGGATGTTGCTCCTTCTCATTCTTCCATCAATGGCCGGCCCCTTTTCCAGTGTATATATACCGTCGAGCAGCGAAAACATTGGGGGCATTTTATCCGCCAGTCTCGCGACATGAAAATTAAGATCCTTGTCAGGATCAGCATTATGACATATTTTTCTGGACTTCACATCAATCATCCCTTTTAGATTCTTGATCCCCAGACTCACAATTGTCTGGTTATGCGCTTTCATAGCAGGCACATTCACCACAAAGTCACTGTGAAGAATATCCTCATTCATATTGAGGACCACATCATCTCCCAGGTCCACTTCTTCAAACGGCCTGTCAAAGGTATTTATACTCTTCACCCCATATTTTTCTTTCAACTTATTGTATCCCAATGTTTCAAAAGCATGGGCAGGCGTTTCCGTGTCTTTAGTACTGCCAAGGATAATCCCTTCGCCGATGGTAATATCATCAATGCCGCGCTCTTTTAACAGGATAACCATATCTTCGATCACCCTGGAAGTTGTGATCACGCCCCATTTGGGAAAATTGACTTCCTTGGTCCAGTAAACAATGTTTGGCTTTATAAAAACGCGTGCCTTGTCTGGCAGATGATCCAGTCCTTTAGAGAGTTCAACCGCCTTCCGAACGGACTCCTCAGGTTTTTCATAACGCACAATAGATACTAATGATTTGACCATAATAACCCCCTAAATAGTGAAATAAGTTTCAATATTGTTTTTATACTTCTAAGTATTAACAGTCCTGTAAATATTCAAAATTGATGGCAAAGTAAAATGTTCAAGTTCAAGGCGCCGCAAATCCCGAGGAATGAGGCGTACATTGAGTACGCCGAAGTGACGAGGAGTGCCGCGCAACGCTGAAATTGGGCTTTTTACGAAGCCATCATAAATCACTCTTTTTTCTTTGCCTCATCCTCATCGCGTAAGATCTTGCGCAAAATCTTGCCGACCGCAGATTTCGGCAGCTCATCGCGAAATTCTATAATTTTGGGCCTCTTGTATGGCGCCAGTTTTTCCTTACAAAATTCAAGCACCTCTTCTTCTGAAACTTTCATACCCTCTTTTGGAACGACAAACGCCTTTACCGTTTCTCCTCTATATTCATCGTGTATTCCAATGGAAACAGCATCAGCAATTTTGGGGTGCTGGAAAAGCACTTCATCGATTTCCCTGGGATAAATATTGTACCCACCAGCAATAATCATATCCTTTTTCCTGTCCACAATGGAAAAATAATCATCCTCATCCTGAACAGCGATATCGCCTGTGTAAAGCCATCCATCTTTAATTTGCCCCGCGGTCTCCTTTGGATTGTTCCAGTATTCCTTCATGATACATGGGCTCTTAATTATTATTTCACCCGGTTCCCCCTGAGCCACATCCTCTGTTCCATTTTCAACATCCACAAGCCTTACATCCGTATCCGGAAACGGAATACCTATACTCCCTGCTTTTCTCATCCCCATGATCGGATTGGCGATGCCAAGCGACGTTGTTTCACTCATCCCCCAGCCCTCACTAAATGCAATCCCCATATCTCTTGCTTGATCGATCAGTTCGACCGCCATGGGCGCGGCCCCGCTGTTTAACAGACCCAGTTTTTTATCCAATTCCAGTTCACCCGCCTTTGGATGATTGATAACCGCGTTAATCATGGTCGGCACGGACGGGAAAAAGGTGATCTCTTTAAAATTTGCCAAAAGACCCATCAATTCCTCAAGATCAAATCTGGGAACGAGAATCTGTGTGGCGCAATTAAATATCGCCCAGCTCATCACCACAATCGTTCCATATACATGAAAAAGGGGTATAACACCCAACACGATTCGCCTTTCCGGTGGGATCAAATCATTGGTAGCACTTCCCCAAAGCGAGCATTGCATTGTTGCGGCAACGACGTTTCCATGAGTCAATACAGCGCCTTTTGGAAGCCCTGTGGTCCCGCCCGTAAACTGAATGAGCGCTGGATCCTCAGGTGTCACCTGAACACGGGGCAGTTTTGTGCTGGAAGTTTTGTCTAAAAATTCTGAGAAGTGAAGCCAACCGTCCTCCAGCTCCAATTCAGCAGCCGTGCTTTTGTCAAATCCTTCAACATAGTCTGTCACCCTGGTGACTATTACACGCGGAATTTCAACAGCTTCACAGACCGGACGGATATTCGGCAATACCATATCAAAGGTAAAAAGTGTTGTAACGCCGGTATTTCCAATAAGGGCCTTCAATTCCTCCGCGGTATACATGGGATTGAGGTTCACCACAATCGCGCCCAAATGCATTGCCGCGTAGTAGGCTATAACAAACTGAGGACAATTCGGCAGGTGAACACCAACCCTATCTCCCTTTTTCACACCTTCAACACCAAGTGCGTTGGCCATTCTCAGGATCATGAGGCGAAGCTGCCAAAATGTAATTTCAGTTCCG
>JAFDFT010000357.1 GCA_019309685.1 Deltaproteobacteria bacterium | reverse complement strand
GATTAGATATTTATAAGAGCCTAAGGTTCGACGTGTGCATTAGAAACACAGTTATTATTATCTGGTGATCTGGGTTATCTTAAGAAGGAAAATATATCAGAATTTTAAAATTCTATTGGGAAGATTGAAAGGATGTTTAAGGTCTTAAAAAATCATTCGCAAATAAACCCTTGGCCCCTTGTCAAAGATCCCTGACTTTGAGTGGGGAATCCTAGAATCCTCTTCTCCAACTAAATTGGAGAAGAACCATAAATTTAAAATTATGTTCGACGAATGTTTTGTCCTCTGAATTTGATTTCAGATATCACAAAATTATCAATATGGTCGCTAAAAGGCTTTGAGATATTTTTAAATTCACATCCAATACCGATATTTTCAAGAAATTTTATTTCCAGGATCCAAATTATTTCCATTTCAATATCTTCAGTAAAATCCAAATCTTTTACACCTTTTATTCCCTTGAAAACCAATCTTTGCCCTTTTTGAAAATCAACAGCATCTTCTTTTTTAACAATAAACTGAAGACCACTTGCGCTAAGATTCAAGATAGAGGCGGCCTTTACGCTTAGCTTTTCATTGCTTAAAAAGGGCTTGAAGGTACAGATAACGCCATCATCAGGGGAGAATATAACGCGCTGAAACTGTCTCCTTGTTTTTTTCAATTTTTTTGTATTGTTCATGGTTGTATAAACCGCATTTTCTCACAAAGCCACTAAGAACACAAAGAAAAAACAACATAATATTAACGAGTTAACTTTGCGACCTTTGTGGCTTGGTGCGAGATTGAGACTTTCAAATAACTAAAGTTATTTTCAGTTACGGTGTCGCAAAGCGGTATATCATAGCTTTTCACGAAATCATCACGGTTGTCTCTTATTTATAGCAAGTTTTATTCCAAAATACTAAGTATTTTCTTCTTTTCCTAAGACATGTTATTATTTCAGCACCTCACTCGAATCCTTCTAATATCATAAATTTTTATGGAGATGATCCATAAATTTTAAGGGTAGCGACGATTCAGATTTTATTTCTACTTGCAATGTATTCCCCTATTTTTTCAGCGGATCTTCCGAATAATTCTTCCGTCTCGACGTGTTCAAGGAATTCATCATTCCACATGATGCTGTTTTCCTGAACAATATTTTTTATATGTTCGAATTTCCCCCCCAGCGCCTTAATTTTATTATCAAGAGGAATGTTTTTTATGAACGAAATATTTAACAAGAGAAGATATTCAATGAGATTCGGCGTATCGTGTGAGGTAGAGATCACGGGAATAATAATAATGCTGCGATCATCTTTCCTGCCTTTGCCGATATATACATTTCCCTGCCGAACAATAATCTTTTTCGTTCCCTGGAGCCGTGTGTCTTTTTCAACACGGGAAGGGATCGGTTTAAGAGACCCCTTTTTTCTGAGTACTTTAATGAATGTTTCTTCGGTTGTTTCCCCGAGAAGATTGAGACCGGTAATTCTGTATAAAATAGATCCTTCGATACTCCCTACGATTTCTTGCAGGTTTTTCAAGACGATGATGTTACTGTTGGTTAACTGTGATATAGTTAGATCAGCTTTGTTAAGTGCATCAAAAAGAATCCCTTCTACTTTTTCGCTAATGCGGCTTGTTCCCACAGTGACGGTTTTTGCCTGATGTTTTATGGCATCCACCGGACGAGACATGTAATTGATTGATTCCCCCATATACTTAAAAAAGGTATTGAGCATATTCAGTGCGGTTCCCTTTTCTCTAAAATCAATCTCAAAATCAGAGACAGGCAGCTTTCCGGATAAGTATTTAAGCAGAAGTGTCAGGTCGGACGCGTGCGCGACGGCTACAGGAAAACTGTTTTGACTTATTTTGTTTCTAAGTTCATTGTAAAAACCGGCGATTTTTTCTCTAAAGGGCTTTTGTAGAATAACTTCATAAACGTCCAGGCCATTAGCGGCGTAGTCATCCAGTGTGTTTAAAATATTTTCACGAAATCTGTATAAAAAGCGAGATCCTTCGTTAATTGTCAACGCCGCATAGTACCCCCAAATATGTCCAACAAGTGTGTTTAATATGGGCGCAAGATGTTCACTTACAACAGGGACATGAAACACAGCTTCCGCAAACGGGTCAAATCTTTTTTCCCCTTTATTGGCAATAACGATCGGTGCAGCCTTGTGCGCTTGAAATATGGCGGTGTCTTTAATAATATCACCGATGACTGTGCTTCTTGTGCCGGCAGCGCATACAATGATTAAAGGTTCAGATGAAAGATCTATATGTTTTTTGTCTTCAACGTAATCCGATGAGATGGTTTTATAACAAAGCTCGCTCAATTTGATCCGGATTTCATCTGCTGATGCTTTATTCGGCCCGCTTCCCACTGCTGCCCAGTAGGTTTTTGTGCCGGAAACTTTTCTGGCAGACGCTTCAATTTGTTTGTTGATTTTAAAAACCTTTCGCATATGCGAAGGTATTTCCAATAATTGTTTTAATTCATCTGAGACGAAAGACTCACTTCTGTATCCTCTTAATTGCGCGATGGTTAAGCTAAGGAGCGCGCCGGCAATAATTTGTGAATAGAAGGCTTTGGTTGAAGCCACGGACATTTCAATATCCCGGCCGCTGCTGGTATACATCACACCATCCACTTTAAACGTAATATCTGAATCTCTCCTGTTTACGATAGCGATGGTATGCGCGCCGCGATCTTTTACCATATCGATGGTCCTGTTTGTATCTGTAGTGGTTCCGGACTGTGTTATCGCGATGACAAGGACATCTGACATGCTGCCTTCATTATCCGTATCATTGAGCTGAAATCCGCTTAGTTCCGAAGACTTTAGAGCGCTTACCTGCAATAGCGGGTCATCCATATAATGGCTGAGAATATTGGCGCATGCCTGGGCGGCAACGCCTGCTGTGCCCTGACCAACAAAGAAGACGCGTCGGATTTTATCCTTTTTTCTTCCGGTTCCAACCAGAGCCTTTTGAATGCGAGCCGGGAAGACGCTTTCTTCGAGTGTTATTTCATATTGCCGTTTTTTCTTTTGATTTATTTTCCATCGGTTTTGCAGGGTCTTTTCTACAGAGACAGGAGATTCCGTAATTTCTTTTAAGAAGTAATGCGGGAAACCCTGACGATCCGTATCTCTTGAGGTGATATCCGTATGTTTTATATGCGATTCATCAAGAGGAAGCGGTGTCCCATCATAAAATATAGCGCGTAACCCTTTGAGATCGGAACCTTCCTGGCTTAAAATAAAAATTTGCCCTTGACTCTTTGGATTGATGCCGTCTAGTTTGATGTAATTTGGTGTTTCTTCGACAAATCCATACACTTCAGATGTCGGTATATAATGACCATCTGCCATGCCGATAAAAATGGATTGACCGCTTCCTCTTTGCGCGAGAAAAAATTTGCCGGGCGCCAGATCTGTATGCATGGATATAGCGTGGGATCCTTCAAAATCATTAACAGCAAGGCGAAAGGATTCCTCCACGCTAAGACCTCGCGATATATATTTTTGTATCTGCAATGGTATTATTTTTGTATCTGTTGATATCTCTTTGTGGATGAGCTCCCCTTTTGCTTCAAGTTTACTTTTTAACTCAATATGATTATCAATATCTCCGTTCAGGCAGACGTGGATCATTCCTGTGCCGTTTATGTTTTTTGGAAAAGGGATATTGTCTACTGGATGA
>JAFDFT010000356.1 GCA_019309685.1 Deltaproteobacteria bacterium | reverse complement strand
TTACGGTGACAGAATATGGTGGCGAATTGTTATTTTGAAGCATAGCAGGTGAAGAATTAAGGCGTTCATTTTTAATATCCCAAACAGCGAAAAGGAGAAATACAGGTATGACAGATAATGCTAATTTTATGAACTGGAGCAATCCGGGCACAGCTTTGATAACCGGGGCATCGGCTGGACTTGGAGCAGAATTCGCGCGCCAACTGGCGCGACAGGGATTTAAAATGGTACTGGTTGCGAGAAGGAAGGAAAGACTGGAGGAACTGGCCGATGAACTTGGCAAGGATTATTCTGTTGAAACCGATATCCTTGTGGCTGATCTTTCAAACCCAGCAGACAATGACATGGTCATGGAATATATTTCCAAACTGAAAGATCTCGATGTGCTGATTAATAACGCGGGGTTTGGTCTGATGAAAGATTTTTTTGAGGCAGAAACCCAGAGCCATGTAGACATGATCAACGTGCATTGCACAGCTCCCGTGCAGTTCTGCCACAAGGCGTTACCGGGAATGAAATCCCGCGGCCGTGGTGTTATTATTAATGTCTCATCCATTGCCGCACTAACCAAAAGTTCGCTCAGCGTGATGTATACACCTACCAAGGAATTTATTAATGTGTTCTCTCAAATGCTTCAGCCAAATCTTGAAGGAACCGGTGTCCGTATACAATCCCTGTGTCCGGGATTCACCTATACAGAGTTCCATGATGTGGAAGAGATGAAAGGCTTTGACAGAAACTGGTTTTCAAAGGAATGGTGGATGACGGCTGAAGAAGTAGTTTCTATGTCTCTGGATGCTTTTAAGGAAGATTCTGTTGTTTTTGTTCCTGGAGAGTTTAACCAGGATCAGGTAAAAAAATATCTGGAATCGATAAAATAGGAATATAGGAAATACAGGGGAAACGTTTTTGCTTTTTATTGGCTAAAGTTTGTATTTTTCGCGGAGGATTCCGGAAAGCTGCTGCACAGTTGAAAATGCTTTCTCCACGGTTTTTTCCTTGTCAGGATTCACCAGGCAGCAGGTAGCGGGTGACAACTGGCTTTTTTGCAGCATATGGGAAATATCAATCCCTTTTTTCTCCAGAAATTGCCAGATCGTTTCCAGTCTCATTACCAATGAATCAATGGTCTCTTTTTCAAAGAATTCAAAACCCGTTGGAACGATTCCCCAGGAGATGACACCGCCTTTTTCGAGAAACCGTTTAATGGATGGCGCATAGGATGAGAAGATTTCTGCATTTGTATAAATATCAAGGGACAGGATATCCATATCCAGTCCCAGAAGAAAATCCCAGTCCGGGTTGCCGCACAGATGGATGCCCCGCGGCCGATCTATCAAGGAGAAGAACATGTCCAGGTCAGTTTTTGCTTTCATATCATTATAGCCTGACATGGAAGAAAAAATATACTGCAGACCGGGTTCGTCAACAAACATAAACGCGTTTTTATTTAACTTTTTTAGTCTGTCCATCTGTACATTGATCCGTTTGGCCATGAATTCGAGCATGAAGGGGCGGACGGTGTCGTCAAAAAGGATCGGACGTTTGTTTTGATCAAGAACGTTGAAGCCGAAACTTACCGGTCCTTCAAGTTGTCCCCTGATAGCGGGATAGCGTGATACATCCATGGACAGAAACCGGTGATATACGGTGGAATAGCTTTCACTGATATCAAAGTAGAACGGATCCTCAAAGTGCTCAAGCGTTTCCTCCAGCTCGGCAATAAATTTATCCATGGAAAATTTCAGCGTCCGCCGATCCATATCGAGAAGGATGCCGGGGAAATGCTCGGCGGCCTGAACATACATATCTTCATAGTAGCTGTAATTGGGCAACTGGGGCCAGAACGGGATATCAAGAGATAATGCCATTTCAAGGGCCCGTTCCGGGTCCGTATGCGGCATGACTGCCATTGCTGTTGTTAAAAGATTACCTGGAATCGGCATTCGTTTCTCCTTGAAGTATTCATGTCGGCTCTTTTTATTGACACAAGAGAGTCAATAACGTAACTAAATTTTAATCAAAAATCAATGCTACGCATAAAAAAGGATTATAAACAGCAGTATGAGTCAATCAGAACCCAATAGCAAAATACATGTGGGAAGAGTCAATGTCAAAGATGATTTTATCAAGGATATCGATCGTGCTGTTGAATTGATCGGTGGTTTTAAAGGTCTGATTGACCCGAACGATAAAATACTAATAAAGGCAAACTTAAACAGCCCGGACAGATATCCTGCTTCTTCCGATCTAAATTTTATTAAAGCCGTAGTGGAATTACTCAAAAACCATGGTTCAGCCAATATTACAATTGGCGCGAGTAGCGGCCTGGCCTGGCATCCTACATCTAAAGTATTGAAAAAGAAAAAGCTGCCCAGGCTCGCTGATGAACTGGGCGTTCGTCTTGTAAACTTCGACGAAGGCGAATGGACAAAAATTGACATTAAAGGACAATATCTTAAGGAAGTACATATCGCGAAGGAAGCTATTGAGGCGGATAAACTTATATATCTTCCCAACATGAAAACACATGCACTGGCACGTTTCAGCATGGGGATCAAATTCGCTGTGGGTCTGACAAGGCCAGACACCCGATATTTTTTACACAAGGGTAACCTGGAAGAGAAAGTTGCAGAAATTAATTTGGCCGTAAAGCCCGACCTTATCCTGCTGGATGCCAGGAAATGCATGGTTACCCGAGGGCCCGCAAAAGGAAGAAGAAAAAAACCGGGATACATATTTGCATGTACGGACATGGTAGCCCTTGATGTTGAAGCACTGAAGGTCCTTAAATCATTCAAAGCAAAAAACAGGCTCAATATGCCCATATGGGATTTACCGCAGATTGCTGCTGCGAGGAAGTTAAAACTGGGTGTTCAGACCGAAGCGGATTATACGCTTTTAATTGGTTAAAATTAAAAGCTATTTGTGTAGGCGGAGCCTACAAAAAATATCAAGAAAAGATAGCGTAAGTGAAAATGGCTGAAGAAAAAAAACTAAAAACTATATCGGATGATGCACTAAAGCGTGCGAATGCAATAAAAGACGACTATATTAAGTTCTTTAACGAACATAACGTAAAATATGCTTCCGGAAATCTTTCCAAACCGTACATCGGCGATTTGTCACCCGGGTGTTTGACCTGCATCAACGGGACATGGTCGTGCATATACATAAACGGATTATGCACAAAAAATTGCTTTTACTGCCCGCAGGATAGAAAAATAAAAAAAGAAAGGTCCCCGCTAACGGATGAACATATTAAATTTAATTCCGTGGACGATTATATAAATTACTTAAAGCGATATCCTTTTGAAGGTATCGGATTTTCAGGCGGAGAGCCGCTGTTGGTTTTTACCAAATTAATGGACTACATAAAAGAAATCAGAAGGAATTTCGGTTCAACACACTATGTATGGATTTATACCAACGGCGATCTTATAAACGAAGAACGCCTCAATCTTTTGGATAAAGCAGGTCTGAATGAAATAAGATTTGATGCATCAGCAAATGGTTATGACTTAAAATCGATAAAGCAGGCTGTTAAACATATAAAGACTGTATCAATTGAAATACCTGCTATTCCGGAAGATCTTGAATTTATAAAATCCCATTTAAAGGAATTTGAAGAGATCGGTGTGAAACACCTTAATATCCATCAATTAATGATGACAAAGCACAACAAGGATGAATTCAACAAAA
>JAFDFT010000355.1 GCA_019309685.1 Deltaproteobacteria bacterium | reverse complement strand
CAAGATTCATAATGATATGTTTAGAATATAATACTCAGTAGATGAATCGTCATTGAAATGAAAAGAAGAAGATACTTTCTCACCACTTGCCCACAACCCCCTGCCTCTAAGTGAACGTGACAGGTATCGAGTAAATAGTTAAACTTAAATAAATCCGGCGTTCTATTCACTCGTCACTATTTACTCGTTACCTGTTATTAACTTGTTACACTTTTTGTCTTCATCGGGATCCATGAAAACTTCTTTGAAATTTTCATCTCAAGTTGAACCTGGAGCAAATAAAGCCCGGGTAAAAGGAACAAAGTCAGGGTCGATGCAAACATAATCCCCCATCCGATTGCCAATACCATCGGGGCAAGAGCCTCCACATATCCGCCGAAACCGTATGCTGTAGGCATGACCCCCGCGGCTGTTGTAAGCGTGGTGATAATAATCGGCCTGAGACGGGTTCTCGCCCCTTCTATAATCACCTCCTGGTACTGTTTAATTGTCCTGCAGTTCTTTTCTTTTACAAGAGTATTTATATAATCGACCATAATAAGCGAATCATTTACAACGATCCCGGAAAGACCCACCAGGCCGATAAACGTCAGAAAAGAGAATGACAACCCGTGTATCACAAATGTCCAGACAACACCGACGACGCCGAAAGGAATGGTAATCATGACTATAAACGGCTGCAGAAAAGAATCAAACAAAAGTGAAAGAATAAAATATATAGCCAGAATAGCGATCAGAAAAGAAATAGTGATATTGAATAAAAACTCCTGGGTCTCCTTGGCTTCCCCCCCGAGCTCGTAATAATATCCTGGATTTTCTTTTATTAATTGTTTTAGAAACGGGATTATTTTCTGGTTTACCTCAAGCGGAGTTATTTTTTCCTTATTAAGGTTGGCCGATATTTGAGTTACGCGGTCCCCGTTGTAATGTTTTATCTGAGCAAGCGTTTCATTCTCTGAAATTTTCACTACATCAGTTATTGGAACCAGGTTTCTGCTCGAATTGGTAACATACAGTTTTTTGAGTGTCTCCTCTTCCTGTCTGTATTTTTTCTGCAAAAGCACCCTGTAATCTATACGCTCATCCGGCGTGTATGACCGACTGACTATGGTTCCCTCCAGGGCCGTTCGCACGGTCATCCCGACACTTGCGGCAGTAAGTCCGTACCTGGCAAGTTTCTCATAATCGAAATTCATTACCAGTTCAGGCTTGCCTGATACTTCTGAGCTTTCGACATCGTAAGTACCGCTGATTTCCTTCAAAAACCCGACTGTCTTCTCAACCAGCTCACCGCGCTTTTTATTTTCGTTACCTATAATGTTAATCTCAATATCGGCCCCCAGGGGCGGACCACGCCTCCCTATCCTGACACTTGTTTTCTTGATTTCAGGCATATACAAAGCAGCTTTTTTAATTTCATCTATAACACCGCCTGGATCCTTTATCTGCAGGGCGGCCGGCGGAAAAAAAACGGTCAGGGTCGCAAAATTCTCACTCCGCGGAACATCATACATCCCCCTTGCAATCTTTGTACTAAAAGAGTCGACCACGCCATCAGGCTGATTTAACAGTATTTTTTCAATTTTCCTTGTAAGTTTTTCAGTCTTAAACAGCGGGGTTCCTTTTTCCGCTTCGAAATAAAAAGATACTTGTTCTATGGTTGTCTGGGGAAAAAGCTCAAACTTCATAAACACCAGGGCAACTGTTATTGTAGCGATAAACAGGAAGACAAATATCCCGATTAAAATAAATCGATGGTCAAGCGCTATTTCCAGACGGCTGATATATTTTTCCTGCAGCTTCACAAACCATTTCCGTTCGCCCAGCTTCTCTTTAACCTCTTCCGGCGCTGTTATTATTTTTCCATCATTTCCCTCAATATTGGTTTCTTTTCTAATCGCGTGAGATATCAAATGGTTGGGCAGGATGAAATAGCACTCAACCAGGCTCCCAAGCAGCGTATAGATAATAACAAGGGGAATAACAACAGCGAATTTTCCCATGATGCCCGGCAGAAAAATAAGCGGCCCAAAAGCCAGTATGGTTGTAATCACTGTAACCAATACCGGCAGTGCCACAACGCGAAGCCCCTTTTTCGCCGCCTCCTTGGGTGAATATCCTTCGAGCCTGTGGCGATATATACTTTCAGCCACAACAATCGCGTCATCAACCAGCATCCCGAGTACAATAACCATCCCGAGCAGCGAGTTACTATTAATAGACATGTCAAAAATAACCATGAGAAACAGAGTGATACAAAGCGAGAGGGGAATTCCCAGAGCTGTCCACATGGCTGTTTTGAAATTAAGAAAAATCAGCAGCATGGCCAGCACCAGTATCATACCGAGCAAAGCGTTGTTCGTCACGATCCGCAGCATAGTACGTGTTCCCATGGACGAATCATTAACGTAATGGATCTGTATCTTGTTACCTGCTTCCTTTTTAAAATCCTCGACAGCTTCCTTTACCTGGTCAATGGTACGGATAATATCCGCGTTACTCTTTTTGTGCGCACTGATTGCAACGCCGATGTTTCCGTTCATTTTGGTCAGGTCTCTGTATTCCTGGAAATCATCCACGACCTCAGCGATATCTTTTATTACGACCCGTTCTCCTTCGAAGTTGGTGCGAAGAATCATACTTTCAATTTCATCAAGGTTCATAAATTTCGCCTTGGTAACAACGCTTTTCGCTTCAGTCAGCCCCCTGATTGATCCAGCCGGTATACGTACATTACGGACCTGAACCGCCTGAATGACATCATTCAACGACATGTAATTCTTGTGAAGCTTGTCCATGTCCACCCTGATCTGAATTTCCCTTTGCCGAAACCCGATGGTGTTGCAATTGCCGACATAGGAAAGGCGCTCCAGTTTCTTTTTCAGCATCCGGCCATAAGCGCGAAGCTCATTTTCACTTACACTGTCTGAAGAAAGTGACACCTGTAGAATCTCAAAATTATCCGTCTTTAATTCCCATATATAAGGTCTTTCCGTAACCTCATCAGGTAGATCGTTAACCCTGTCCACCGCCTTCTGGATCTCCTTTTTAACATATTTGACGTCATCGACATCCGGATCTATTTCAACACGAATCTGGCTGTATCCCTCGCGTGTTGTGGAGACCATTGTTTTTATCCCGTCAACATTGTTAATTTCATCTTCCAGGGGAATCGTAACATCCAGTTCCACATCCTCCATTGCCGCACCCGGGTATATGGTAATGACAAAGACCGTGTCAAAATCCACTTTCGGCGATGCTTCTCGGTTGATATTGCTAACAGCAATAATCCCTGCCAATAGCAGACCAATGGTCAGCATGTTCACCAGTTTGGTCTTGTCTATAAAGAAATTCAGAAATTTCATGCTCAGTCTCCTTACTTCACTTCAATTCGTTTCATTACATCCGGAAATCGCTTCAGCATCTTATCCGCTGTGGACAAATAATCAATATAGAGCTGATTTAACTCTATTTCGGTCTGAACTTTCTGCAGCCGCACATTTGTCAGCGTGTTCCGTGAGTCAATGAGATATCGGGTATCCAGCCTTCCGATCTCTTCCAGAAGATCCAACACCTGTTCCAGCCGGACAATACTTTCCTTCATCTGTTGAAGCGCGAGGGAAAGTGACTGCCTGGTGCTTTTAATAGAAGCTTCAACCTCTGTCAAATCAGCCTTTGCCTTGCCAAGGTCCCCGCGTGCTTTCTGGCTTCCAATCGGATATTTGAGCTGGAGCATGACCATGTAGTCCTCGCGGTTGTCATTTTCCAGTTCTGAATAGCCGCCGCTGTTGTCATCTGATCTTGCCTTTTTTGTATATTCACCCACTACATCCACACTGGGCAGCCTGTCATTTTTCGCAACCCTAATATTTTCTTCCAATTGCTTGCCTAAATAATCCAACTGCCTGACCAGGCGTAATTTCGACACATTCACCTTATGGCCATTGGACATTTCTTTTTTTGACGGAAAACCCAGGGTGCAGGGTACTGGTTTAATTTTAGAAATATCATTTGAAGTGACAGCGCGCCCTAAGCGTAAAGAAGTAATATTAATGGTCGAGCTGATAAAATCCCCTTCCGCCTGGATCAGTCTCCCCTGATAATTAAGGACCGCCTCTCTGGCAAGCAAAAAATCAGTTCGTTCCGACACTTTCGCGTTCACCTTTCTTTTGATTTGTTTTTCCATGCGCTTTGAATCCGCGACAATCTCCTGCAAGGCGATCGTATTTTCATACGCCGCGACCCAAAGTGAATATGCGTCATACAGTTTCGCGATCCGATTTTCCCATGCTTCCTTTACATCAAGTTCAGCCGATTTCACCTGGAGCTTTACTGCTTTTACCGGAAAGCGGTCGGCTAACCCAAACGCGTTTTTCACCAGCGGTTGGATAACAGAGACGGTGATGCTGGGAGAACTCCTTTCTTCCGTGTAGGCTGGGGTATACGGTGTCGGATTAGCATTAT
>JAFDFT010000354.1 GCA_019309685.1 Deltaproteobacteria bacterium | reverse complement strand
TTGCCATTCGGAGATGATTTCGGGCCTACCGTCCAGTTGTTGCTTACAATGTGAAGGGGGATTTCAAATAAATAGGACAGGATTTCATTATTGGCAAATAGGCCGAGCTTGGCCGGTTTTTCAGCCGTATTCGCAATCTCATCATCAGAAGCATATGGATCATCTGGATTAATATTTAGTGGAAATATCTTTTTGGCCTTCTCGAGCCCGATCTTTTCAATGAGCATTTGCGAAATAATTTCATCCTGAAAATTTGCTGAGGAACCCCACCCCATAAAGTACATGATGGTGAGGGAATCCTCAATGGTCCACAACCCAGGTTTGATGCCGGCAAGCGTATTAATGAACGTATTGACACCGTCGACATATCTTTGCAGAAAATTCCTGTCTTCCTGGTTCAGCAGTTTCGCGTGTTTCATGGCGTTTCGATGAAAACCAAGAGTTCTCATCTTGATATCGAGCGGCTTCGCCTTTTCACCGGCAAGCTCACAGATTCTGCCGGTTGCAAAAAGCCGGGTCAGTTCCATGGGAAACAGCCTGTCCTGCGCTGCAATAAAACCCTGAGCAAACCACAGATCGTTAAAGTTTTGCGCATAGATGTAAGCCATGCCTTTTTCGTCCCGCAATACTTTTACAGGTTTTGTGAGTTCGGGGATGTTGATAGTACCGTCGGTCTGATATGTATTTAAATATGAAAAGAAATAGGGTGTGAGGATAATGACAACAAAAACGAACAATAGAAGAAACAACCATTTTTTAGATACCTTCATTAATAGTCTCCTTGATTTTGTATTACTGTAAACGGCTAATCGTTCTTTTTATCTCATTTAAACAGTGCTATTGGACCTTTTTTCATAAATATAATAGCAGCGATTACCGGAAGTATATATGATATTAAAAAATCCATGGGGCCTTTGATGATGGCAGTGGATTCAAAATAGGTTTTGCCGTATGCAAAAAAAGTAAAGGAAAGGTTACGGCTAGAATTAAAAAGGTGTCAATGGCTGTTGCCCAGGCGCGCAGCCAGAACCCGACAACCTCCATTTCACCGGATAGGTGTTTATCAGTCATGGGTTTTTAAGCCTGTTATTTTTTCATATACTCCGGATTCGTGGTGTTAAACGTGTATGAATCCACTGTTTTATCCGTGTTAAACCGGACAACCAGATCGGTAGTGGTAGTGCCGCCAAAAGCGGAATAATGATAATCACCGTAGGTCCATGTTTTCATACCGTTTTCGATGCCCATGCGCCATGGGTTACCAAACATGCGCTGAATATCCTGCTGGGTTGTGAGGTCGATGACAATCTTTGTGACAGGTTCTACAGGGAATTTGCGTCCGACTGTCATGCATGAAATGAGTGTTAGTGAAAGAAAAATCGTGATGATTCCAACAGCGAACATATGTGTGAAGTTCTTTTTCATTTTACCCTCCTTTAAAAAATTTATTGTTTTCTAACTGGATATCACCGTATGCGTAAAGGTTGGCATTATCGGATATTTTAAACAAGTAATGATCATCTGAATATTTACTTCCCACTTTAACGGACTCGATGTTTCTATCGATTTCCTTTTTATACTGAATAATAACGGATTTTGCTCTGGCATTATTGCTGTCTAATTTGGGTATCAATGTTTCCAGGTAATCGATATATGCAGCACTGTTGACATGATTGTTTGGGTCGTAATCGGACATCCGTGTATAAATGTCGATGTTTTTATCCGTTTCAAAGTTCCAGTTTACGTTCCACTTGTCCAGGTCTGGTCCTGCTTTTAATTCTTTTTCAAGTGTGTATGTTTCAGATACTTTGTCAGGGATCGTCGATATTCTGTTTGAGTTGATATCAAAATATATCCAAATACTGGATGCTTCCGCAATTTTTTCTTTACCGGAAAATATTTCGTAATCTCTGTAGGATTTAAACCTTTTTGCCTCTCGAAACCAGGTAACAATTTCAATTTTTTCCTTATATTCCGGATATCTGTAAATTTCGATACCAATTTTATTCAAAAACCAGGCAAACCCGCTTTTTCTTATTCCTTTGGACCCAAGGCCGACGGAATCCGAATGATAAATAGCGGATTCCTGTATCAATTTGAAAAAATATCCGAGCTTGAGTTTGTATTCCGGGTCTATTTCGTAATAATTAACTTGTCTTGGGAAATGCGCTTTCATGGGGTTTTATGCTTCCTTTTATTAACCATGTGGTTACTAGATTTATATAATTTTAATAGAACTTACAATTCTTTTTGGGCAAGGATTCAGGGGTTCGAGGATTCAAGGATCCAAGAGGTTGTATATCAGTTATTTTGTCAAGGCCTTAATTATTCTTTGAATCTCCTTAATATCGTTTTGAAATTTTAGTATTTCACTCGAATCCTGGAATTCTAGACCCCTTGGATCCTTTAGGTCATCATCTTTTAGTGATGACCCTAAATCTAATATCACTATATTCGCTTCGAATCAATCCAGGTTCGTCTTGGCTTGCTATCGTACTTCTTTTCATATATTAATTTATAAAATATGTCGAGTTCATAAAGGATTTAGCTCAGGTTACGTACTGAATAAAGCGAAGGCTGATAAGGAGAAAGAAATTGCCTGAACAGGATGCTCCAATTGCAACTGAATTCAAACCGAATAAAATGGTACTAACATCGCGAAATAGGATTTTTTACGGATGGTGGATAGTCGTTGCGGGTACGGCTATTTTTATTGTTTCCAGTGGGATTGGGTTTTACGGCAATGGCGTTTTTCTGGATCCGCTGATTCAAACACATGGCTGGTCAAAAGGAAGCGTGTCTCTTGCAGTGACGCTCTTCTTTTTTACTATTGGAGTCATTGGGTTGATTTTTGGCAAAAAAGTGGATGAATACGGCCCGAAACCCGTGCTGATATTTGGTGCTATCATCATGGGATTCGCGCTCACACTGCTAAGCCGTATTACTGCCATCTGGCAGTTATACGCGGTTTATCTGTTGATGGCCATTGGGTATGGATGTACCGCGTTGCTGCCGATAAACACGCTGATTACCAACTGGTTTATCCGCAGGCGCGGATTTGCCATGAGCATTACCATGACAGGGTTAAGTATTGGCGGAATAATCTTTGTACCTCTTGCAACCTACCTTATCGCAGGATGGGGTTTAAAAACCGCTTTGCCTATCCTGGGAGTAATTTACTGTATTATGATCGTTCCTGTTTCAATATTTGTGATCAAACAGCGGCCTTCTGATATCGGCCAAATGCCGGATGGTGATGATAATTTTTCGGCTGAAAATGAAATTGATATTTCTTCTGCATACGCCTCTCAGATCCAGACGTGGACAAGGGTTCAGGCCATGCGCACCATGGCATTCTGGTCTATTGTTATCGCTTTTCTTTTGTCTATGACTGGACAGGTAGCGTACTTAATGCATCAAATGTCATTTCTATCTCAAACTCTCGGACTGGCAGGAGCTGCATCTGCTGTCAGCATAACAGCCGGCGCGAGCATCATCGGACGTTTACTTCTAGGTACGGTTATTGACCGAATGGAAAAAAGGTACGCGATTATGGTTCTCTTTTCAATTCAGGCTTCCGCCTTGCTAGCACTTGCGTACTCAAGTCATATTCTGATCCTTTATCTTGGCACATTTGCTTTTGGGTTGACCATGGGATCCATACTGATGATGCAGTCTCTGATTACCGGAGAATGTTTTGGACTGGTATCCTTCGCAACAGTTACAGGAATGTCGGGTATATTTATTTCAGCAGGGGCCGCAATGGGGCCTGCCATTGCAGGTTTTATTTTTGATATCACCCAAAGCTATCAAACTGCTTTTACGATTTTTGCGGGGGCAAGTATACTAGCAATATTCGCGATCATATTCGCCAAACCTCCGAAACGGATATAGATTCATTTAAAAAAGGAGTAAAGCCATGAACAAACCTGAAGCAACACAGGCAGCATTGGATATTCTTCGAACCGGTGAGCATTTTCAGTGGTACGTGATTACCCTGCTGGCCCTGGTTCTGTATGTTTATTTGAACGAGATTTCCAAGAAAAACTGG
>JAFDFT010000353.1 GCA_019309685.1 Deltaproteobacteria bacterium | reverse complement strand
TTGTTACTCCGTTACAGGGAATAAAGAAGCTTGTCGGAAAAGAGACTGACATTATCTATAATGACGGAACAAACCGGGAGCAGGCAAAAAAACTGGCTCAGGAATGTGATTACGTCATTGCTCTGTGCGGTTATCAATTTGATGATGAAGGAGAATTTATCCGTCCGCGTAAATCATCACGCATCAACGATATGTTAGAAATGAATTCCGGAGGTGACAGGCGAAACCTCTCTCTTCATGATGAAGATATTGAGTTGTTGAAAACCATGGGAAACGCAAATAAAAATACTGTTGCTGTAATTATTGCCGGCAGTGCTGTTATAATGGAAGAGTGGAAGGATGATGTTTCATCGATCGTGATGTCGTTTTACAGTGGCAGTGAAGGAGGAAATGCGCTGGCGAATATTTTATTTGGCAAGGTCAATCCTTCCGGTAAAATTCCATTTACAATTGCAAAAAGGGCTGAAGACTATCCTTTTTTTGATATTGATGCGAAAGAGATCACCTACGACTTATTCCACGGTTATTCCTATTTTGAGAAAAATAATTATGAACCTGCTTTCGCTTTTGGGTTTGGATTGTCTTATACTCAGTTTGAATATAGCGATGTGAAGGTCGAGGAACATGAGGATTTTTACGATGTGCATGTGAAAGTGAAAAATATTGGTAAACGGGCCGGTTCGGAAGTTGTGCAAATCTATATAGGCGCGCAGGGTTCAATAGTAGAGAGACAAAAGAAACTGTTGGCCGGCTTTGAAAAATATGAAATTAGCATTGATGAAAAAATTACGGCAAAAATTAAAGTGGATAAACAACAATTGAAATACTACGATGTCGCAACAAAAAGTTGGGTTTTGGAAGATTGCATGTATACCATCTATGCCGGATCAAGTAGCCGCGATGAGGATCTGCTGTCATGTCGGTGCAGCATTTCTTTCAATAAAACAAAGGCTGGTGAGATTGAGTAATCCATGACCCCCTTTTATAATAAGGTAACGCAGGAAATAACGTCCCCTGGTTCTCATTTATTGAATCAGCCGGGCGACCGTTTCCAGATCAGCCAAATCTCGGTAACCGACCATCATCTCTTCAATGCCTGCTTCCTCCATTGCTTCGACGCATGCGCCCAGTTCATTTTCAGAAATCGTCTTCTGCCCGAAGATGCCCTCGGGTGAAAGCGTAAACGGGACAAGGGCTGCCGTGGGCAAACTGCGGTCGGCCATCACCCGTCGGCGGGTCTCGACCATCTCTTCATTCCAGAATGTGGCCACGCCGTCCGCTACCCGCATAGCCGTTTCCCAGCTATCGGGGCTGACAGCGGCCAGGTAGATGTCGACACTGTTTTCCGGGGGAATGACCCGAATGCGAACGCCGTCGATCCGAAAGGCATGGCCGTTCATACTGGTACGCTCACCGGCGATCATACTGCGCACTGAAGCAATGCATTCCTCCACAGCCGAAACATGCTGCGCAATCCCGGCCTTATCCAGAACCCATCCGACTCCGCTGCCGATCGACAACGCTAACCGCCCACCACAGAAGTGCTGCAGGGTGCTGGCCATTTGGGCAACCACCACAGGATGTCGGGTGTAGGGGTTCATCACACCCACCCCGATCCGAAGGCGGGTGGTTTGCTGTGCGATCATGTTCGCGGCCAGCCATGCCTCCCATGGAGTGACCATGGTGTCAGGGACCCAGACACGGTAAAAGCCGCCCGTTTCTAACACCTCGGCGTGCTGAACAATGTCAGCGAGCGGGCAAACATGAGACAATTCCACACTGATGTGAATAGTCATGAGCACTTCTCCACGTTATGTTAAGTAGTTGTATCATCTGGTAATCTTACAGCTATCATATACCCCTTAGCGCAAACGATTCCATTCGCAATCAACGATAAATTGAGAGTAACTTTTCGACCCTTGACCTCAAGAATTTCACCTCGAACCTCTAATTCTACTCCAAGCGGGGTTGGTTTTAGATAATCCACCTTAAGCGAAGCAGTGACAAATCGGATAGGAGGTTCTGTTCCCATTTCACGTCCTTCAGCTTTAAATGTGGCAGCCGCAGCGGAACCCGTGCCATGGCAGTCAATTAATGAAGCAACTATACCGCCATAAGCATATCCTGGAATGCCGCCTGTATGATAACTTTCAGGTGTAAAGCGAGCAACTGTAGTATCTCCGTCCCAGTAGCTTTTCAAGTGATGCCCATGTTCATTTTTTTTACCACATCCATAGCAGTGGCTGAAATTATCCGGATAGTAATCTTGAAAGGCTTTTCGACTCATACTATCTCTCCTTTTTTTATGTATAATTGCGAATGTGTCGCATATCATTCCCGGTCACAAACGGCAATCCGATTTTTTTTGGATGGGAAGGTATACTTCCCGCTCTTGAAAAACCAGTTGAATGGCTTCTTCTGGGCACTGAAACTGACACTGCCCGCATCCAATGCATTTCTCTTTATTGATTTGGACTTTTCCATCTGACATGTGTATTGCGTTTACAGGACAATACCTCTCACATTCTCCGCAGCAGCTGCAGCTATCATCATCTATCAGTTCAGCAAAATAAAATGCCTTTAGTAAAAGCGGTTGTGCACCCGTATTATACATCCTGAAAACTCCACAGCAATCCCAACAGCAGTTACAGACCTCAGCCTCTGATTTGTTGAGATCTTCTTCCATGTAGAACACAGTATGAACAGCACCCCTTTGCTGAGAGTCTTTAATTATCTTATATGCTTCTTCTTTCGAAATCGCCCGGCCAACACCCGTTTCAACATACTTTTTTGTCCTGTCACCAAAGGCAATGCAGATCTCAGAAGGGTGGCCGAAATCGCACTGATCATCCACCATTTTTCGCCACTGCCTGCAGAAGCAGTGTTTCACAGCAATTGAGCCTTCATGTTTTTCAATGAGTTCATTAACTCCATGTGTAGTATATACCTCTGAAGGAGGTGCTTTAAGCGTTTGATCGATGTTAACAAACCTTTTCCCGGAATCAGGTGGATTGATCGCCGCAATGGTATTGACCGTTTTCATTGTTTTTTTGGTATACAGATCAAGAAGAGGCCGAACAGGGAAAAAGTTCAGGTTTTCCAATTTCTTTACCGCTAAATCGAAATAGTAGACAAATTCTTTTTTCTCTTCAGATTCTTCTCCATCTGAAAGATAGGTATCATCGAACCACCCGGAAGGAATCATTGGATATAACATGAAGCTTTTCTTTCCATTGTCTTCGTATATCGTATTTATCATCCCCTTATGGCGCATCTTTTCAAAGAATGGTCGAAAGCCTTCGTCAGGCATGTCCGAAAGTAAAAGCAGTTGTTCATACGTGTATTTGTTTTCTCCAACCATAAGAAGAAAATCGGTCTCTTCAGGTGTGACGGAAATATCCAAACAGATGAGCAGCTCTTTTACAATTGGGGGTGGGTTTGCTGAAAACGTGTTGAAAAGTTTTGCAAGTTCTCGTAATTTTTTTCCTCTTGCCTTCGAGATAGCCCTTTCCATAATACACTCCTATTGGATTTATAGGTGGTTAAGGTTTCCCTGATGTGTGCTGATAAACTGTACATTGTATAGGAAAGTCGCAAATTTACTGAGACGATAACACCTGAAAATGTGTGAGCAAAGGATAATTTAAAAATGTTGTTTGGTACGACCTCGAAAAAGCAAATGACAATATTTCACCATCGCCCCCTTTATCACTGGCCGTTATTA
>JAFDFT010000038.1 GCA_019309685.1 Deltaproteobacteria bacterium | reverse complement strand
TACCATGGACCTGCCTGGCAGAAACAATATTTCTATCATTAAAAATACTGGCTATAATATTCCGATTTTTAATAACATTTTTTTTATCATCCCCCACTCCGAAACTGATATTCAACCCATCATAAGGACCAGTACTGTTCCCACCGTTTCTTGTAAAAATACCATGCACGATACCGGGCTGATTTGAGAAATTTGGAAAGGTATAATAAGCGACACCTTTTTTTTCATTTAAGATCACAGCAGCGAGACCCTGACTTAAGTGTACTTGTTAATTATTGTCTGAATAATATCAGATGTTGATGAATCCGGCACAACAGACACCCGAACCACCTTTCCGCCATTTTTTTTGACAACATCAGCGCCGATAATATCATCTTCCTGCCAATCCGCCCCTTTTACCAGGACATCCGGCTTTATTGCTGAAATCAGCGACAACGGATCAGCATCATCAAAAATAGTGACATAATCAACACATCTCAGGGATACAAGGATCTCAGCCCGCTGGCCCTGGCTGATAATGGGGCGCTGCTCTTCTTTTATTTTGCGAACAGACGCATCTGAATTCAGGCCAACAACTAAAATATCTCCTTTAGCTTTTGCCTCAGAAAGATAACGCACATGCCCCACATGAAGAATATCAAAACATCCGTTTGTAAAAACAATGCGCTGATTATTCTTTTTATGTTCATTTAGCCTGTCAATAAGATCCGAAAGGTTTAAAACAGTGTTATGCATAGTTATTCACCTTCATTTCAATGCATTCGATGTCTACAATATTTTGTTTTCCGGTTATCTTTAAAACCATGGTTAGACAATTTTGATTCCCTTTATAGTTTAGATAACCCCTGATTTTTGAAAGGCCATGCCCCTTAATCAGTTATTAATGATCAGACCACATAGGATGGACAAAAAAGAATACTTAACACTTAAAACTTAAATCCTAAAACAGAAACACGTCCTTATATCTATATAACCTTTAAAATATTAACATTACCATAATAGCCCTTTATCCTAAACTCATAATATAGTGTTTCATACCGCCCTTGCCAGCGTAAGAACATCAGCGCTTTGGGCCCCATGCTTCAAAAGAACCCTGGCGCACTCATTGGTTGTTGCACCTGTTGTATACACATCATCTACAATGAGCACTCTCTTCCCTTTAACCTTTTCCGTGTTTTCTACTATAAACGCGTTGCGTATATTTTTCACGCGTTCTTTTCGCCTGAGACCTGTTTGCGGTTTTGTGTGCTTTTCCCGGATCAATACATTTCTACCAATTTGGGCAGATAAAAGCCCCGACTCAATCTTTTCATTGATTTTTTCCCAACCCTTTATCAAAAGATATGCCTGATTAAATCCTCTTTTTTTGAATCTTTTTTTATGAAGCGGAACCGGTACGATAACATCGATATTTTTGTTATTCCAGATGTGAAGCAGAGTAGTAAAAAGAAGCTTGCCTAGCGGTTTGGCAAGCTGAGTTTTTCCCTTATACTTAAATTGACGAATCAGATCCATCAGTGATTGATCATAGATGCCAGCAGCCCTGGCCATTGTGAAATGCTTTGGGGATGTTATACAATCTTCACATTCATGATCATCCCCTTCCCTTGTCTTAAACATCTTTCCGCACATTGAGCAGATGGGTGGTTCAATCGATGAAAAGTCATTGATACAGGTAGGACAAAGAAAAGACGGCATTAATTCGGCAAAGTGGGAATGGTCAACGCAACATTTTCCCTGCAATTCACGTGTATGTGTCGATAAAGTGTTATGAAAAAAAGACCTGCAGACAAAACATCTTGGTGGAAAAACCGTATCCTTAATAGTCTTTACTGCCCGTGACAAAGTTCTCATAATATCAATTAAGATTTTCAATGATTTTTTCTGCGAACTCCGAGCACTTTATTTCTTTTGCACTCTTAATCTGACGAGCGAGATCATAGGTAACCGTACCCGCTTTTATGGTCTTCTTGATTCCTTCTCTAATTAAAGCCGACGGTTCTTTCCAGCCCATATAGTCGAGCATCATGGCGCCGGATAGGATTACCGAACTGGGATTTACTTTATCCATGCCTGCGTATTTCGGTGCCGTACCATGGGTAGCTTCAAATACTGCACAGTCATCACCAATGTTTGCTCCGGGCGCCATTCCAAGGCCTCCTACCTGTGCAGCCAGTGCATCTGAAATATAATCTCCATTCAAATTGGGCGTGGCGATCACGTGATATTCCTCAGGACGAAGCAGCACCTGCTGAAATAGCATATCTGCGATACGGTCCTTTATCACAATTTTTCCTTCAGCCTGAACGCCGCCATAAGTCGTATACAGCTCATCTTCTGTGATGACTGATTCTCCAAACCTTTCTTGAGCAACCTCATACCCCCACCTTCTAAAAGCGCCCTCCGTAAACTTCATGATATTGCCCTTATGCATAAGTGTCACACTGGGGCATCCATGCACAATCGCGTATGATATAGCGCTGGCAACGAGCCTTTTTGTATTTTTCACACTGATGGGTTTGATACCGATCCCTGCGTCACTCGGTAAAGATACGCCCATTTCATTATTTAAAAACGATAGGACACGCTGTGCGGCTTCGCTTTCAGACTCCCATTCGATTCCCGCGTAGAGATCTTCCGTATTCTCCCGGAACACAACCATGTTTATCTTTTCCGGGTATTTCATAGGACTGGGTACCGAATCGATATACACCACTGGCCGCACACACGCGAAAAGGTCCAGTTTCTGGCGTATCGAAACATTGATGCTGCGAATACCTTTTCCAACGGGTGTGGTCAGCGGGCCTTTAATAGCGATCACATGTTCCTGTATCGTCTTTAATGTACTTTCGGGTAGCCAATCACCTGTTTTCTCAAATCCCTTTTCACCCGCAAATACTTCCAGCCACTCAATCTTTCTATTTCCATCATAAGCGGCCTGAACGGCGCCATCCATGACCATCTTGCTGGCGTGCCAGATATCGGGCCCAATTCCGTCCCCCTCAATAAAGGGGATCACCGGGATATCGGGAACATCCAGATTTCCATCACTCTTTTTTGTTATTTTTGTTTTATTCACGATCTTTGTTTACTTCCTTTCAATGTTAATGTGTTTTAGTTCTTCTCCTAAGTGTGGGGAGAAAGGGACCAAGGATCCAAGGGTTCGAGGGGTCAGGCGTTTATCTTATTGTTACTCCCAGGTATTACGCACTTTAGTTTTAAAAGGGTGATGCCTGTTTTCGAAAGACCATTTCTCTATGTTCAGGAAACAGTGAGCAATGAACTGTAGTCTGTGATCAGTGATCTGCCTAAATGAAATCCGCAAAGAGAAACACCTATCACTTAAAACTTAAAACTTAAAACTTAAAACTTAAAACAAATCATATTAAATCCTTATCGCTGTCAAGTCATATCAGTATTTTTTGAAACATGTCTCTGTCTGAATACCTCATACATCACCACCGCGCCCGCCGCTGAAGCATTCAGCGAATCAATCTTTCCCGTCTGGGGTATGGAAACTAAAAAGTCGCACGACTTTTTCACAAGCGGGCGGATGCCTTTATCTTCACCACCAATAATAACAGCAATAGATATTGTCAAGTCTGCTTCAAAAACAGATTGCGAAGCTTCACTATCCATACCAGCGATCCAGACACCATTTTCCTTTAACGCCTTTATCGTTGTTGACAGATTCGTGACCTTTGAGATCAGACAATGTTCAAGGGCCCCGGCAGATGCTCTTGAAACAGCCGGTGTTAGACGGGCGGATCTGTCTTTTGTAATAATGATGCCGTCAACTCCTACACACAATGCTGTTCGAATCAACGCACCAAGGTTTTGCGGATCCACCACATTATCCAGCAAAAGAATGAAGTGCTTGCCGCTGTCTTTTTTGCGTATGGAGATCAAATCACCCATGCCAACAATAGGATATGGACTCACTTTTACAGCAACACCCTGGTGCAAGTCCGTGCCGGTGATTTTTTTTAATGCTAAACCATCTATTCTGTGAACCTGTATGTTTAGATCCTTTGCGCTGGACTGAATATCCTCCAGACGTTTGGATATTTTATCTTTCTTGATATAAATTTCAAAAAAGCTTCTTCTGCCCGCCTTAATGGATTCTTGCACGGAATGAATCCCGTAAAGGATCTCTGTATTCACTTTTGCTTATTTAGCCTCTTTTTCTTATCGTTGAAAGTTAAGTGTCCTTCATCGGTATTGTTTCACCACCGCTATTATATCGTCAACGGCCTTTTGCAATTTATCATTTTCAATAATATGCCGATATACGTCTTTTCTGGCCAGTTCTTTTTCTGCGTCTTTAAGCCGTCTTTTGATGACTTCCCCGCTGTCTGTTCCCCGCTTTTCCAGCCGTTGTTTTAATGCATCCATTGACGGCGGCGATATAAAAATAGTTACACTTTCCGGATACCGTTTAAGTATCTGCTCCGCTCCCTGCACATCGATATCAAGGAGGATATCTTTACCGGAATGTAAGCCTTTATCTAAAATATCAGCCGAAGTGCCGTAATAATTCCCATGAACATTTGCAAATTCCGCCCACTTTCCTTCTTTTATACCCTTTTCAAATTCTTCTTTAGATAAAAAGTAGTAATCAATACCTTCATTTTCACCGTTTCGCCTTGGCCGGGTTGTAAAAGAGACCGAATATAACAAATCTGGTATATGTTCCATTAACGCACGACATAACGTTGTCTTGCCTGATCCGGATGGCGCTGAAACAATAAAAATATGTCCCCTTTTACCCACTCGGCCTTTTTTGCGTGAATGCGAAATATGGTCACGATGTGTATTCATTGAAAATCAACTGGATTCTTTTAATGTCGCGAATCGCTGAGATATTGTGTCTGCTTGTATGGCTGAAAGAATAACATGATTGCTGTCCATTATAATAATAGAGCGTGTTCTGCGGCCATGGGTAGCGTCCACCAAACGGTTGTTTTTCTTTGCTTCATCCTTTAAGCGTTTCATTGGCGCTGAATTGGGCGATACAATCGATACGACCCTGTCTGCTACCACCGTACTACCGAAACCGATGTTTAACAGCCGCTGTTCCATAAATTCCCCCTTAATATGCTATTCAATGATCTACTCAACATTCTGAACCTGCTCTCTCATTTTTTCGAGTTCAGATTTCACATCCACAACCATATGCGCCACTTCAGCCTTCCCGGTTTTCGACCCTATGGTATTGATTTCCCTCCCCAGTTCCTGCAACAAAAAATTCATTTTTCGACCAGACAGTTCTTCAGAATGCTGAATCTTTCGAAACTGTTCTATATGACTCAGAGCCCTTACGATCTCCTCTGAAATATCGCTTTTGTCCGCTAAAAAAGCCGCTTCCTGAGTGATTCTATCTAAATCAATTTCTACCAGACCTTTAGTGAGTTCTTCAATTCGGCCTTTCAATCGTTCTCGGTAAACCAACAGTATATTTTCAGATGCTTTTTCGATTTGCCTTATGAACGTTTCAATATCATCCAAACGCTTTGACAAATCCTCTGCTATCGTCGTCCCCTCTTTTTGTCGCATCCCATTAAGACTGTCAACCGCTTCAATCAAACAGCTTTCAATTCTTTCCCAGATTGCATCTGCATCTTTTTCATTTTCAACTGGCTTGAAAATTCTTCCTGAACCGGTTAAAAATTCCATTGAAACGGTCACATTCATATCCATTTCTTCTTTTAGCTTTTCAATGGCATTGCGATAATTTCTTGCTCTTCCCATATCCAGCTCAAATGCGTCTCTGTCATCTGCTTCATCCTCTATCCGCATCCTGAGCTCCACACGCCCCCTGCTGACTCTGCTGGAGATTAGCTGTCTGATTTTTTCCTCAAATTGCCTGATTTCATATGGTACATTTAATACAATATCGAGATAACGGCTATTGTATGAGCGGATCTCCACAGAAACCGAAAATCCATCAAATACCATTTCAGCGCTTCCAAAAGCTGTCATGCTTTTTATCATTTTCTAAATGTCCCTCGTTTATTTGCTATCAAGTTAGTTTTGGTTTTTCTCCAATTTAGTTGAAGAAAAAGATTCGAGGATTCAAGTGTTTGTTTTAATTTGCTTTAACATTAATTTTAATTGTCCCCATCAAACATATCGGAGGCGTGAATGCCCCACCAAAATAGAATCCGAAAAGAAAAAGACTTAACACCTAAAACCTAAAATTTAAAACGATTTTATTAATCTGGCCTCGCATGATTTTGATATACTATTCACCAGTTTTTTCTTCCTTATTGTCAGATAATTCCTGCTTTAAATCATATGTATACTTTGAACGAACCTTTAAAAGATATTTCGTCATATCTTCTGCTGAATAATCAGGATACGTCCATGGCAGTTTCTGATATCCGCCGTCTTTATATATCAACGTTAAATCCGCGTAAATCTCTTTGCCAATATATATCCTGTGGGCAAAATTTTTCCCGGTAGCCAGCACAAACCGCTCGAGCAACAAATAACCTGGATCAATATTTACCCTTCTCGAACCATTTTTAGAATATTTTTCTTCAATCCGATTGGTGATGTTTTTTACTTCAGCCAGAAACGTTTGTTCGATGAGTTCAATAAACGAAAACACCCGCCTGACCAGCGGCCGTCCCATTTCAGTGTGATAATAATCTGTATAATCAAATGGAAACCATGCGCTTAATAAATCCATAGACCCGAAATGTTCGATAAGCTCTTGAGCTACAGGCTTAGCAAGCGCCTTATCTTTCATAAAAATTCCAATCACAAGTTTGGCGGGTTTCGGCTTTTGAGGCAGGCTCATGTTGCTTTTGGATTGAGTCGCATTTATGTACGTATTGACAATTATTATTTCACGCTGGGCAAGATAAAAATGTATTTATCAGCTTTTTCACGTGGTTTCTTTACCGTCTTTAACTGATGGCAACGACAAAGTGCTTTCCTTACAACCTGTTTATTCTTTAATCTCTTTTGCTTCATCAATGAGCATAATCGGAATATCGTCTTTGATCTCATACATGAGTTTACAATGATCGCATATCAACCCGTCGTCGCTACTATTTAAATAAATATCGCCTTTACATTTAGGACAAGCCAAAATGTCAAGAAGCTCCTGATTTATTGCCATGACAAATTCCTTTATATAAGATTATCGAAATACCCCTCATATCTTTCATATGATCTTAAATATATTACCTGAATCTTGCATGAAAATTTATGAGAAAATAGACAAATAATCCTTTTTACCATATGGGTAAAGTGCTTCAATGCCGCAATACTGCCGGAACTATTATGATTACTCGTTGAAAAAGATTCTCATCAAATTTCATGCAAGATTTAAATATAGCATATTCACCATAGCAGACAAAGGAAGTTCAAGCAAAAACAATTTTTCGATTATTTTTTGATACAGTCACTTAATTCGTATTCAAATCAAGGCATATAAGCATTCACTTTTTCTTGACTTGAACACATGAACTGGATAGTGTGTCATCAAAATGAAATTTGCTTTTTGTCTGATAAAATACTTCCAGTACGGCGGGCTTCAAAGAGACTTCACTCGCATTGCCAATGTGTGTCTTGGTCGCGGCCATGAAATTGACGTCTATAGTGCTATCTGGCAGGGAGATAAACTCCCGGGCATCAATGTTTCCATACTCCCCACAAAGGGCTTTGCCAATCACATACAACGAGAGTCATTTATAAAGAATTTAAGTGAGTTGCTTGCAAGAAAAAATTATCATGCAGTCGTTGGTTTTAATAAAATGCCGGGATTGCATGTTTATTTTGCGGCGGATCCCTGTTTTGCTGAAAAAGCGTTTTCAAAGAGTTTTTTTTACCGGTTGACTTCGCGAAGCAAAAGTAATTTGCGTTTAGAACAAGCTGTTTTTGACAAAGAATCCTTCACACAAATTCTTTCAATTTCCAATCGGCAAAAAGATTTGTATATGAAACATTACCATACGCCATCAGAGAGATTCCATATGCTTCCGCCAGGAATCACGAAAGACCGGCTCATCCCGCCCCTAACGCCTGAAACACGCAACCAAATGCGAAAAGAACTCGGCATTGATGTGAATCATCGTGTTATTTTAATGGTCGGAACCGGCTATCAACGAAAAGGCGTGGACCGTGCAATTCTGGCCCTATCCTCTTTACCTTCACCCCTCCGCGAACAAACACACTTGCTCGTTATCGGTGAAAACAAACTCGGCCCCTATCAAAGATTAGCCAAAAAATCCGGCGTATCGAATCATGTTATTTTTTTAGGCGGTCGTACGGATGTCCCCCGTTTTCTGGCAATATCAGATATTCTACTTCATCCTGCTAGAATTGAAAATACAGGAACCGTATTGATTGAAGCCATGGCTTCAGGCCTTGCGGTGTTGGCAACCGATATTTGCGGATATGGCTTTCATATTGTACAAGCCGATGCCGGAAAGCTCATCCCGTCTCCATTTCATCAGAAAATGCTGAACATGATACTGGCAGACGCGTTAACCTCAGATAAAATGGCCAGGTGGCAAGAAAACGGAAGGAAGTACATTGCAAAGATAGATGTATTCAGCCTGCCCGAAAAAGCCGTCGATGTCATCGAGCAAACAGCTTCATGATCGTACTGTCCAAATACTTTCAACAACGATGGAAAGACATCGATATCTTTGAAACACTTCTCACATTAAAAGGCAAAGTATATCGGGAAAAAGACGGCCGAAAAACTTTTCAAACAACCATTGACGGTAAAAATTATTTTATAAAACTCTATCTGGGGATCAGATGGAAAGAGCTGATAAAATCAATAGTGCGCTTTCGCCTGCCTGTTCTCAGCGCGCAAAACGAATGGATAGCTATTCAACAGCTTGAAGCGTTAAAGATTGAAACCATGCAGCTTGCTGGATACGGAAAACAGGGGTGGTCTCCCGCGCATCGACAATCCTTTATTATCACTGATGAGTTATCCTCCACACAAAGTTTGGAGAACTTTTGCCGAAACTGGGCGTCAACACCGCCTGATAACGCGCTTAAGAGGGCATTAATAACAAAAGTCGCGCGTATCGCCAGAAAACTTCATGATAAAGGTTTGATCCATCGTGATTTCTATATTTGTCATTTCCTCTTTGATATTTCAGTTAAAAGGAAAAAGGTCCATCACCATGATCAGCATCTATACCTCATTGATCTTCATCGAATGCGAAAACAATACTGCTTTCAAAGGAGAGGTAAAATAAAAGATATTGCCGCTCTTTACTTTTCAAGCATGGACATAGGTTTGACTCAGCGGGATGTGCTCAGATTTATAAGGATATATCAAAACAAACCGTTAAGATCGGCATTACTTAAAAAATCATTCTGGCGCAGAGTGAATCGGAGGGCAATCTCACTTTATTGCAAAGCAAATGCCCGTAAACCATCTTCTGTTTTTTAAAGGCTCTTACATGTCTTACTTCTTACACAAGGCTGGTGAGCAATAAATAAGCACACTTTTCTTTTTCCCTTTGAATTCATTTAGCTTTGTATAATTTTCAAACTTCGGCGCTGATTTTATTTTCTTTTTTGAAATCTTCAACGCAATAAGGTCGATTTTATTTTCAACAGCAAATTTTTCGAGTGTCAGTCCCGTCTTTCTTTTCTTCTTATTATACTTGCGGGCAATTTTCTCAAAATCCCCCCTCGGCCTTCCGGCATGAAATCCGATCCGTGAATCATTGGTATAAAATGTCACGTTCTGGAACCTAGGATCTTTTTTTATCCATTCACCGGCCTGGCATATCGACCCCTCTTCGCTGGCCATTGTTTTTGCAAATTTTCCCATGGGCATAAAAATAAAAAAGACCACACAAATTGCTAAGATCAATTTTGGATGGGTGGATGCTTTAACTTTTGAAAATATCTTTTGAATTCCAAATCCAATCCATGGGAAAAGCAGGATCGCCGGTGTCAGTAAAAACCGTGTCTGGATAAAATCCCGTTCAACATACGTATAAAAAATAATCAAAAGATAAAATCCCACAAAGGTAATCAAAAATATATGAGCCCGGGAAAAAGAAGACCTCAATCCCCATATTAATGGGATTAAAAAGAACACGAAAATATTTTTTATCAGAACCTCTAAAAAACCGATCATATAAATAAGCGGCATAAAATGTCTTGCCACCTCGGCAAAATTTTGATTCCCTGAAGGATACCGGGCCAGATCTTCTAGCTTTTCTAATTGCGAGTAAATCTTACTATAACTTTCGCCAACACGGAATCCGGTAATTTTGTGTATTTCCTCTGTAACATTACCTAGCTTGTTAAATGAAGTGAATTCGGGCCCGATGACTATCCAAAAACCGGCAACAATGAATAAAGAAAAAGCAACCCAGATGATCAGCCCCTTTAGATACGATATGCATTCCTGTGATGTGAATATTAAAATACAAAAAAGAGAGCCAAGAAACAAAAAATAAAAAGGAGCAAAAACAACACCTTCAATTCTAAATAAAATGGGCGCCCATGAGAAAAAGGCCGCAAGAAAGAAAAACAGCAGCTCTTTTTTTTGTATAGCCCGTTGTGCGAAATAGACAGACCATAATAAACAAAAGATAAAGACTGGATC
>JAFDFT010000037.1 GCA_019309685.1 Deltaproteobacteria bacterium | reverse complement strand
TATCCATGTCCAGAACATTACCCTTTACACTTACAGGCTCTTCGGTCGGCCCTGGAACAATGAGCTGGGGATTCAGGATATCGTGCATAATCGGATCCGTAAAATTAAATTCAGACGGCGCGTCATCTTCTTTTGCTTTCCATCCTTCACCCAGAAGAACAGCCCGCTGAATATTAAACATCCTGTCAGCATACAGGCTCAGTCCTTTTTCATCTGTTTCTATTCCCGTAACTGCAGAAAATATCCTGCTCTCAAGAGTCGGGTCTCCTGTATTGTCTTCGGTATTAAAAGAGTCCATGATCGGCCATGCAAAGTCGCAAAACGGCAGGCTGTCCTTTAGATAGGTCCTGTCCTGAATTTTTACAGTTGCATGCGCTTTTCCCTCATATGTTGTCATATCCCAGGCTTTTTCATGCCCCCAGAACTTCGTTGCCGCGGCCCTGAAAACCTCTGCAGTAGTAGGTGAAAGGTTGGGTCGTATTCTATGAAGAAGCCAGCGGGCAAGAAGATGACTGACATCATGGAGCATTGCGATGGGTTGCCGCGGTTCCATTCCGTAAAGAAGTGCGTTGATATTGTATTGGCGAGGAGAATACGCGGCGCCTAACCCAACTCCGTAAACCTGTTCGTTGAAAAGAGACTTCGCATCATCACCGAGTTTTTCGCCCGCCCTGAGAAGTCCTTCTGCAAGAATGTCTCCAAATCCTTCTCTTCTTGCGATCATTGAAACAAGCGTTTCGAAAAATTCAGGGCTTCCTAATTTATCGTATTCCAGCCCGGTTATTTCATCTGTTAGATAACCGGACTTGTAGGCCGTGTCTATCCATGTAATAATATTACTCAGCTCCATTGTGCAGATCGAATAATCGTTACTTAAATCCGTTGCATCAAGTACCGTATCAATTCCTTCACCTTCTCTGGCAAAAGCCCAAGGCATATACATAACAAAAGCCTGACATTTTCTTACGACCTCCCTTTCTTGAGGGGTTTTATATAAGCCCTTGCCGCACTCCAACCCGCATTGGTAACATGATGCTGTTTTTACATACTCGATAAGTTTTTTCGGTACCGGCATTCTAAGCGACCCGCGCTTGCTCAATTTTATAGTTTCTTTGTTTAGATCAGCGAGTTCATCCGGCCTTGCTACTTCCGGTTTGCCCGTACCGTTTACGACGATGGCCTTTAGATTTTTTGATCCCAGAACAGCGCCGAATCCGCCTGTTGCGCTGCCTTCATGATCAGCAAGAAGGGTTGCGCTTCTGCATTTGTTTTCACCGGCAACACCTGTTGTAACAAATCTTACTTTTTGGCCATACTTTTCTCTCAGTATGCTGCTAACATCAAAAAATCCTTTGCCCCACAAAAAAGATGCTTCAAGAATTTGCGCTTTCCCGTCATTTATCCATATGTAACTCGGTTTATCAGCGCAGCCTGTAACAACTATACCGTCATATCCGGCTCTTTTTAAGTAGGGCGCAAAGAATCCCCCCAGGTTCCCATAGCAAAACCCTTCAGGCATTACCATAGGGGATTTCCCAACAACTTCAAACCTGGGTGTGCCCTGAGCTCCGGTGGCTGTGAGTGGGCCGCTCATCAGGATAAGACAATTGCCTGGGTCCAGAGCTCCGACCTCTGGGGGCACTTCGTCATAATAGATCTTAGTGGCAATACCCCGTCCCCCTAGAAAGCGGTCAGCATAATCCATGGTATCCAGTTCGGTTATCGAAGCGTTACTTAGATTCACCTTAAGGATTTTACCACACCATCCATAAACATTTTTACTCATTTTAAGCTCCTTGAATATATTTTTAATAAGAACCTTCCTGCGGTTGAATTTAAAATAAAAAAGCGAAGAAATCAAATTTTAATACTGAATATTTCAGATTAAAAGATATCCTCCGCTTTAAAAGGCACTCACGTATTTGAATTAATGACCGGCTGCCTAAGGTGTCAAACGCCCACTTTAGGCAACCGGTCTTCTACGGGGGGAATTAGTTAGTTTAAACCGACAATTGAAATTGCGGCAACGTTCATCCAGGGCAGACCGCCCAAGTTATGGGTCAGGCCGAGCCGCGCGTTCTTGACCTTTCTTTCTTCAGGAACCCTGTCCAGCAGCTGTTCATACATGGCGTAGATCATACGCAGCCCTGAAGCGCCAATAGGATGTCCAAAGCATTTCAGCCCGCCGTCTACCTGGCACGGCACATCACCATTGAGATCATAAAACCCGTTCATGATATCATCGTATGAGCCGCCTTTTGGCGAAATGTGAAGGTCTTCCATGGTGACCATTTCCGTAATTGAGAAGCAGTCATGGACTTCCATCATGCTGATTTCTTTTCTCGGGTCTTTAATACCGGCTTCTTTATACGCATTGGTAGCAGCGATCCGCGTTGTGACAAAATGCGAGCCGTCCCAGTTATTGTACATTGCTTCTTCACCAGAACTGTCACAGATGGATAATGCCTTTACCATGACAATATCCTGATTTTTTTTCAAGCTCTTTGCGATTTCAGGTGTTGTGACAATCGCGGCTGCCGATCCATCACTAACACCACAGCAGTCAAAAAGACCCAGAGGATAAGCGATCATGGGAGCGGCCTTTATTTGATCTTCTGAAATAGCACGTCTGAGATGCGCTCTGGGATTGAGTACGCCATTTGCGTGACTCTTGGCGGAAACATGGGCAATAGCATCTTTGATTTTATCCATGGGGATATCCCATTTTTTCCCATATGCCGTGGCCAGCTGTGCGAAAGATCCAGGAGCAGTAAAATTGGCTCCCATCATAAAAGAGTTAACGCCTCCTCCTGAACTGGGAAGCCCACCGTAACCCGTGTCTTTTAATTTTTCAACACCGATGGCTAAAACAATATCGTACACACCAGCGGCAACAGAATAGACTGCGGCCCTGAAAGCCTCTGTTGCTGTGGCGCAGTAGTTTTCCGTTCTTGTAACCGGAATATAGGGAAGTTTCAAGGGCAGAGCGATAGGCAGCGCGGCCTTGCCCACATTTACCTCGTCAAAATGGGTTCCCACGTAGGCGGCCTGTAGTTCTTTCTTTTCAATGCCCGCGTCTTCCAGACATTCAACAAACGCCTCTACTGCAAGGTCTTCGGCGCCTGACTCCCACCTTTCGCCAAACTTGGTACACCCCATACCTAAAATTGCGACTTTATCTCTTATTCCGTCAGCCATTTTATTTTACCTCCTTTTGGGGTACTGCTTTCCAGAAGTACCCTGATATATCTCTTCTATCATCAAAGTATTTTCTGCGAAAACTCATATAAACAGGCATGCCTGTTTCAAGTGATTCAAGATCACAATCCGTGAAATCAAAATAATATTTACCGCCTTCATCGAATTCAACAGCTCCGTAAACTGCTGGAGGATTCACGGAAGCGGCCAGCATGTCTCCGGTGAAGCTTGCGATTTTGCCGATCTTGTCAGAAAAAAGATAGGGCTCCATCGCGTCAACCGCACCACATTCGGGATTTACACATATCTTTTGGGGCGGTAGTTGAGCGGTACCGCATTTCTTGCATTTCCCTCCCCAAAGGCCGAAGACAAATGTCCTTGCCCGCCACAATGATGACCATCGGGTCCAGTTGTCTTCTTCTCCACGCATGCCCTTTTCGCCTGGAAGAATATCTCGCCAGACAAGATATTTCGTGTAATTGTCAAGATCCGCCTTGTTGGCCAGGCATCCGGAAATACCGTTTCTGCTTTTGAGTTTTTTAATTTTGTCGGTGACCTCGAAAAACAAAGCATCACATCCGCTGCCAAAACTGACAACCAATATTTTATCCCCGGGATTTGCTTCTTCAAGGGCTTTAACCAGCATTACAAGAGAGTGGGGTGTCCCGGTTTCTCCGAGTTCAGCCTGCAGATTGTTCTGGTCTGCTTCCGGCGCGATGCCGAGCATTCCGCCTAATTTTTTACGCGCTCCTCCATAATGGCATGGATAAACGACTTTTGTAAAGTCATCCATTTTCAACTTGTATTTATCCAGGAGTCCGTTTACTGCTTCTGGGATAAATTGCACGAAGCCAAGATCACGGATCCAGCGGTCCTCCCATTGGCGGTCATACTTGGTAAATGCCCCTCGATAATGGTCTCCGAAGTCATAGGTTATGGAATAGGAACCCTTGAATTCAGCGATTACGTCTTTGCTTCCGACAATAAGAGCAGCTGCAGCATCTCCGAAGATCAATTCCTGTGGAGATGAAGGCTTTCCGAGCCTGCAATCAGATGCGGTAACAACAACGTTGTTCAACCTTTCAGATTCAACACCTTCCAGCGCCGCAATCAGTGCAGTCGTACCGGCTTTTATTCCTCCGGAAAAATCGGCAGCCCTTACATGGTCCCTTAGTCCCAGAGCGGGAGTGATAATACCGGCATTGAGCCTTTCCTTGTAGGGCATGGTCGTTGAGGCAAAATAGACGGCATCAACAGTTGACCGATCGATGCCATTCAACGCGTCGATACCAGCAGCGACAGCCATTGTGATACTGTCCTCATCAAAGTTTGCTACGGCTTTTTCTCCAGCCGCGTTGGCTATGTTTGCCGGGTTCATCCAACCCATGGCAGCGTAGACAAGACCACGGTTGAGTCGGTACTTCGGCACATAACCGCCGTAAGAACAAATTCCGAACATACATCCTCCTTTCCAGTTTTAAATCTGGTTTATTTAATCTATCCTTTTTACACCGGAAAACAAAACCTTGCATATGTCTTCTGTCATAACATCCGGTGACATTCCTCGATCAAAAATAACATTCGGCAGGCAATGGAGTTCGATGGCACCCAGGATATGCTGCCTTAAACTTTTCGGTTGGATATCATCTCTGATTTCACCGTTTTTCATGCCTTCTTCAATGATTCTTAAGATGATTTTTCCATATTCTTTTGCCAGTTCGTACGCGTCACTTTGAAAATATTCCTGATAACTATTTACTTCAATCATCTGAATTCTGGCAAAGATACGATTTTTATTGTACGCGTTTATATGATACCAGATGAGTTTTCTTATCTTATTCAGCGCACCGTCAACATCTTTAAGGTAAAGTTCCAGATGAGAGATAAAATGTTTTAAGCCTTCTGCCATGGCCTGATGCAGCAGGCCACGTTTATCTTTGAAATATTTATATATCAGTGCTTCGTTGACACCGGCGGTTTTAGCTATTTCAGCCCAGGTGATTGTAAAAAAATCCTTTTCACTTATAAGATCTCGGAAGGCATTTAAAATTTTTGTATAACCGGCAGGTAAAATTTTGGAGCTTTCGTTTTCAGAGTAGGCTTCAGCTTGAGTTTTTGAGCTCATATTTGATTCGTCATTTAGCGTTGCGGTGTATTCATTCCTGAGTCTTATTTAGTCATATCGCCGAATTAGATTATTAATATAATGGCATTCAATACCATTAAGAAGTTCGATAGATGAAAACTGAAGCATCAAATGAGGCGATTATCAAGGTAAGTAATACATACTTATTTTATAGTCAAGAGATTTTTAACGGTTTCGATCAAAAGATTTATTGCATATAACATGCTGATAAAATGAACAAATAAACTATTTAGCTTTTTTAATCTATTGGTTTCATGAATCTGAAAATTGAAAGTGATTGAGGCGTTTGGATTGTGTTCTATGTAGTTCATCCATCTATTTAATTTCCAAAGATATAGGCCTAAAAGGCTTATTCATCCATAAATGAGCAATTTTCAGTAACGTCACGGAAAACCAGGAATTACGAGAAGGTGATCGCGTAAGCAATTTTGCAGATGCATCCGCATCTGGCGGGGTTGGCACTGCGTGTCTCGCCGTAGTCCGGGTGATAGTAGAGGATTGCTAAAAAGAGCCCATATATGAGACGGTTTTCTAGATAAATCGCTTCATTAGCTCATGAATCATCTCATCCGCGTTTTCAGGTGTTATCCCGAATTGGATACGGGCTTTATTTGCTTTTTCAAATCGGTGTGCGTTTTCCATATCTGCGGGACCGGAAAAAAGTCCAAGACGTCTTCCGACCTGATACACACACTGCTGATCAGGATCCATATCTAGAAATGATTGTAATATAGACAGCATCTTTTCTTTATCTTCAGGAAGGGTTCCTTGAACATTTTCACAAAGATTAAGGATGTGATCGCTTTTCACTACACTCTCAATTCCATCAAGATTTTCAATAAATGTATATATTTCATTAGCCATCATTTTGTCATCGCATTTTTCAAACCGTCCGGCCTTGTATTCTTCATACAGAGGCACATGCTCGGGTATTGCCAGAGTACGAAGCCGGATGAAATCAGGATTTATTTGATTTAATGCATCTGCTGTTTCAATGGCGTGTATATCTGACAGTTTTTTCCCGCCCAGACCCGGCATAACATATTCAGAAAGTTCGATGCCGGCATTTTTAACTTTTTTCCCTGCTTTGATGTGTATTTCCTTGGTTGCTCCTTTTTTAACCATTTTAAGCACCTGGTCGGAGCCTGATTCAAGGCCGATATGAATTCTGTTTAAACCGGCTTGAGCAATCATCTTCATATCATCATCTTTTATTCGAGAAATGGTATGGGATCTCGCATATGATGTAACCCTTTCTACCCAGGGGAAGCACTTTTTTATATGATGTAAAATATCAGCAAGATCAGAAGGTTTCATGATTAAGCTGTTGGCATCCTGCAGAAAAATAGAACTGAGTCCGCCGGCAAACCAGTTAACGGCAGCCTGAAACGCTTGAAGCTCTTCCGGTGCGACACTTTCCGCTGTTTTTATCAGTCCTGCGCGGCTTACCTGTTCGGATTTTTCTGCCAGTTGCTTGATGTGTTCAACAAACCTGGCAACGACATCAATATCCCTTTTAACATCTTTGATTTCACGAAGAGAGAACTTTTCACCCTTATAAACAGGGCAGAACGTGCAATGGTTCCAGGGGCAGTTCCGTGTGAGCCGGATAAGGAGGCTGTTTGCTTCGCTCGGCGGTCTGATAGGGCCTTGTTCAAAGCCTGTATGGGTGTCTGTTGTATTATTTTTTAAGTCCATTTACATATTCTGTTATTATTAAAGAGCCGTTAACTTTTTACTCCATAGACCATTTTGTCCGTTGAATTAAATCAGTAATATTGCTAAGTTAATCATTAAATCTATTTGAATCAAGCTATAAATATAAGCATCTGTTTTTTATATGATTTATTAAAAAAATTCGATAATGACGCGTTATATTAAATAAAAGTGCGTTCGATTTTAAAAAAATTATACTCATTTTGATACGGAGTGGAGTAGAGTTTGAAAACATCAACAAAAGTCTTATCTGCAGTTATCATATTAACGGTTTTTCTGCCTGTATTCGTAATTCTTGATTTTATGTATTATCTCCATAAGCCATTGGGCCGGGAGGAAGCGAAAGTCGAGTTGATTGTATATCAGGGTCAGGGATTTAACAAAACACTGGAAATCCTTGAAAAGTCAAATGTGGTTAAGCACCCTGATAAATTAAAAATATACGCGCGTTTGAGGGGTTTTGACAAGAAATTTAAAGCCGGTGAATATTCCATCTCCACTTCCATGTCGCCTTCTGAGATGCTTCACATGATGGTAAATGGAAGGGTAAAACTTCATCGGTTAATGATTCCGGAAGGATATAATACTGATCAGATAGCCTCTGTTATCGAGGAATCAGGGATGGGGTCTAAAAAGGAATTTCTTCTCACAGTAGCGGATAAAAACTTTCTCCATGAAATGGGGATTGATGCCGATACCTTTGAAGGATATCTCTTCCCTGAAACATATTATTTCCCCAAAGGGGTTTCCTCTAAAAAAATTATATCAACCATGGTCCATCGTTTTCAATCCGTATTTAAGGAAGACTGGAAGGAGCGGGCACAAAATCTTGATCTTTCTATTCATGAGATTGTTACACTGGCATCCATTATTGAAAAGGAAACGGGCGCTGCTTTTGAACGCCCTGTTATATCATCTGTATTTCATAACCGGCTGAGGATAGGTATGCGTCTTGAGACGGACCCGACTGTTATTTATGGCTTAAAACATTTTGACGGTAATCTTACTCGAAAGCATTTGTTGGCACCATCGGCTTATAACACATATTTAAATTATGGCCTTCCCCCCGGCCCTATCGCGAATCCCGGGCGGGATGCGATAGAGGCCGCCCTGTTTCCGGCGGACACCAAATTATTATTTTTTGTTTCAAAAAGAGATAGCACGCATCAGTTTTCCACCAATATTCGAGACCACAATAACGCGGTGCGAAAATATCAGCTGCGCAGGTAAATGAATGAATATTAAAAAATTTTCAAACGAACAACTAGCGGGTCAACGACTGATCGTAGGTTTTGAAGGAAAGAAACTGAACCAAGAGTTGAAGTTTCTTATTGAGGAATTAAAGATCGGCGGGGTTATCCTTTTTTCAAACAACCTGTCTGCACCTGAACAAATAAAAAACCTCTGCTCATCTGTTCAGGAATATGCCAGATCATGCGGACAGCCGCCTTTATTTATTGCTGTGGATCAAGAAGGTGGAGAGGTGGCACGGTTAAAGGACCCCTTTACTCAGTTTCCAGGCAATCCGAGCATGAAAAATGTAAAGGACGCGGAAAAATTTGCTAAAATAACTGCCAAAGAGCTTTCTCAAGTCGGAATAAATATGAATATGGCGCCTGTGATGGACGTCATACCCGAAGATTTAGACAGCATTATGGCTGGTCGTGTATTTGGCAATGATCCGGCATTTGTATCAAAAATGGGTGTAAGCGTAATAAAGCATCTTCAACAAAACGGCATTATGGCTGTTGCAAAGCATTTTCCGGGTATTGGAAAAACCGCACTCGATTCACACAATGATCTGCCGATTCTTACTTCGGAAAGATCCGAACTGGAATCTTTTGATTATCTTCCCTTTAGCGCGGCTATCAAAGCAGGGGTTTCGGCCATTATGCTTTCTCACATATTATATAGCAAAATTGACTTAGATTGGCCCGCGAGCCTTTCTGTGCATATCGCAAAAGGTCTTCTTCGTGATCATTTGGGATTTAAGGGGTTAGTGATGACGGACGATCTTGATATGGGTGCGGTTGTGAAAAACTTTAATTTCAATTCAGTCATACATCAAATACTCAGTTCGGAAATTGACATTGTATTGATATGCCACAAGGGGCCGAATATTAAAGCCGCCTTCAAAAAAATACTGGAACGCATTGAAGAATCTTTTGAAGTAATGGAGAGGGGGGTGGCATCGGTCCAGAGGATAATGGCATTAAAAAGGCAATATCTATAGTTTGAAAACAAGAATACGGGTGCTGTTTACTTTGTTCTTGAAAACACATCCGCGTCAAGATCGGATTGCTCATTTCTTTTTAGATAATGGTAACCCACGGAAGCTATCATTGCCGCGTTGTCTCCACAAAGATCGATGGAAGGGATGTGGATGCTGATGCCCTGTGCTTCAGCTTCTTGTGTGACTTTCTCCCTGAGCCTGCTGTTGGCAGCCACACCGCCAACCAGTGCTATGTGTTTACAGTTTCTTGTCTTTGCGGCGTTTACTATTTTATATGACAACACCTCAACAACTGCTTCCTGAAATCCGGCCACTATATCAGGAATGTGATTTTTGTAAGTGTCTTTATTTTTTTGAAGGTAGCGATTCACGGACGTTTTGATACCGCTAAAACTAAAGTCAAAACCAGATTTATCCAGAAAGGGACGGGGAAATGAAACAGCAATGGGGTCACCTTGCTTTGCCAGTTTATCGATAACGCCTCCGCCGGGATAGCCCAACTCAAGCATTTTAGCTACCTTATCAAAGGCTTCGCCTGCAGCATCATCTCTTGTTTGTCCCATCTGCTCAAATTCAGTAAAGGTGGTCGCATAGTAGATGTTTGTATGTCCTCCGGATGCGAGAAGTACGACAAAGGGAAAGTCAGGCGGATTGTTTTCAAGAAAGACCGAATGGATGTGCCCTTCAAGATGGTTTACGCCAATCCATGGTACGTTAAGGGCGTAGGCATAGGCTTTGGCGAAGGAAAATCCCACAAGCAATGAACCCACCAGGCCCGGGCCGCGGGTAGAAGCAACGGCATCAATCTGTTTGTTAGTGATGGCTGATTTTTCCAGGGCATCTTCAACAACAGGGACGATGTCCTCCATATGCTTTCGTGAGGCCAGTTCCGGTACTACACCGCCATACGGGCTATGTACTTCAATCTGAGAAGACACAATGGAGGATAAGATCTTTTTGCCATCTTGAACCACTGCTGCTGCGGTTTCATCGCAGGATGTCTCGATGCCGAGTATTAACATATCTGATTCTCATTAAAGGTTTCAGGCATTGGGATAAAATACCAGTGATCATTAATCAGTTTAAGCATGTCGGCGGGTTTTATGTTTTAAGTTTTATGTTTTAGGAACTGAAAAGCAAGATATCAGGACAGGATTCTAAATTCTAAATATCCGTAATATAGACCAATGTTTTTTACTTAACACTTAAAACTTAAAACCTGAAACTTTTATAATATTAGTTTTGCTATATATCAAAAAATTACCTATTACTCGGACTTTCCGGATAACGGAATTAAACAAAATCAATCCGGTC